>NZ_JABXEM010000344.1:0-10057 GCF_013372595.1 Myxococcus sp. AM011 | reverse complement strand
GGACAGGGGCCTGGGCCCAGGCTGGAGTGGTGGCCACCAGCATCAGGGGGGCCAACAGGGAAAGCGGGGTACGACGCTTCATGCGGTCCTCGCGGGGGTCTTCAGAAAGTGCACGGCGCTTCTAACCCGGTCCGCGTCATCGTCCATCCCGGAAGCCAGCACTTCCTCCAGACAGGCGTCCACCGTGAGACAGGGGAGGGAGCGCCCGGACCCGCCCCCCGGGCCCATGCCGCGCGGGTTCGTCTGGATTTTCGGGACGACCTCACAGGTTGTTTGTCTGATTGCCACCGTGTCAGATTGGTTTGGTAGGGTGTCTTCAACCTTGGAAGCGGCATGGGGCCGCTCGGAGGGAGGCAGGCGGGATGGCGAGATACGACGGTGGGGGAGTGGACGC
Source organism: Myxococcus sp. AM011 (assembly GCF_013372595.1). Taxonomy (NCBI): domain Bacteria; kingdom Pseudomonadati; phylum Myxococcota; class Myxococcia; order Myxococcales; family Myxococcaceae; genus Myxococcus; species Myxococcus sp. AM011. The sequence goes on along the minus strand of NZ_JABXEM010000344.1, from coordinate 9,663 downwards.
GGCGATCAACGACCTCTCGAGGGTCCTGGAGCGCACGCGAGTGCGTCTGGATGCGCTCGACCGGAGTCACTTCGAGCTCAAGGAGGCCATCCGGGACGGACGGAAGGCGCACCAAGAGGCCACGGTCGCAGTCGGGGAGCTGCGACGGGAGGTCACGGAGCTACGGCAGGACGTCACGGTGTTCAGGCAGGACGTCACGGTATTCAGGCAGGACGTCGGTGAGCTGAAACATGATGTGAGTGCGCTCGAGCAGGACGTGGCCGCGCTCAACCAGAAGGTGGAGACCTTGGACGCGAAGGTCCACACCTTCGGCCAGAAGGTGGAGTCCCTGGACAACAGGGTCCACACCTTTGGCCAGAAGGTGGAGTCCCTGGACAACAGGGTCCACACGCTGGAGGACAAGACCGTGGCCTTCGAGGCGAAGTTCCAGGCTTCGGACCATCGGTTCCTGGTCGTCGAGGAGAAGGTCGACGTGTTCTCCCGTGACCTCCAGGTGGTCCGCGCGGGCTTCGAGCAAGCCGTCGAGTCCCTCGCGAAGTTGAGCGAACACGTGGGTGCCTCGACCTCGGAGCTGCGTCGGGGGCTGTTCCACGTCAATGGGAAGGTCGCCCGGCTCACCGTCGACCGGGAAGACACCGAGCGGCGGCTGCAAGCCCACGAGAGCATCTTGAACAAGCTGCTCAAGAACTGACTCCCGCGTGAAGTGTCGCGGAGGGAGGACCTCGCGCCTCCCCTCGCGGCGGGTCAGTCCCATGCCGGTGTAGCGTCCGTTCCCTGTCTCGGGATTCCACGTCCGAAGAGAAGGGATTCGTAATGAGGGTGGTGCTCATCTCCGACACCCACAATCGGCACGAGGAGCTGGAGGTCCCCGCGTGTGACGTGCTCATCCACGCGGGTGACTTCTCTCGCCGGGGCAAGCAGCCGGAGCTGGAGTCCTTCCTCACCTGGTTCGCCAGCCGCCCGGCCCGCGAGAAGGTATTCGTCGCGGGCAACCACGACTTCATCTGCGAGAAGGAGCCCGTGCTGACGCGGACCCTCGCGCGAGAAGCGGGAGTGCACTACCTCGACGACGAGGAGGTGCTCCTCGGAGGACTGCGCCTCTGGGGCTCGCCGGTGACGCCGCGCTTCGGAGGCATGGCCTTCAACCGCGACCGGGGCGCGGACATCCTCACCCACTGGAACCTCATCCCCGAGGGCCTGGACGTGCTCATCACCCACGGCCCACCCAAGGGGCTCGGAGACCGGACGTTCCTCGGCGCTCACGTGGGCTGCGCGGACCTGCTCGCTCGCGTGCGGCAGGTCCGCCCGCGCCTCCACGTCTTCGGCCACATCCACGAATCTCCGGGCGAGCACACGCTCCCCGACGTGCCCACCCGCTTCATCAACGCGGCCAACTGCCACCTCCACCCGTTCGGGATGCGGCCTCCCGTGGTGCTGGAGTGGGAGCCCGAATCCCTCGCGCCCTGACTCGCGTCAGGCGTGCGCGCCGTCCCGGGAAGGGCGGCCCGTCCCCGGGCGAGGGAGCCGGGAAGTCCGGTCCTCGGCCTCCGGAGTGTTGCTCGGTCGGCGGGGGGGCCCGAGGGAACATGCAAGCATCGGCACCCTGGCCCGTTAAGTAGTAAGGACCGCGTGCCGGATTCGTGGCCCGTCTCCCAGGTACCAGGAGCTTCTTCGGATGAAACGATTTCTCATCGGCGCGCTCGCCTTCATTGGCGCGATGTCCGTCCTCTTCATGTTCGGCCTCATCGCCCTCATCGTGATGGCCTCCATGAGCCGCCCGAGCGTGCCGTCCAACCTCGTGCTGGAGATGGACCTGTCCCAGCCGCTGCCGGAGCATGTGTCGAACGACTCGCTGGCCGGTGCCTTCGGCGAGGACCCGCTCACGGTGCGCGACGTGGTGGATGCGCTGGAGAAGGCCGGAGAGGACTCGCGGGTGAAGTCGCTGGTGGTGCGCGTGGGCACCAGCCCCGGCAGCCCCGCGACGACGCAGGAGCTGCGCGACGCGGTGAAGGCGTTCCGGGCCAAGGGCAAGAAGGCCATCGCCTTCACCGACTCCTTCGGCGAGGAGGGCAACGCCACCGGCGCGTACTACTTCGCGTCGGCCTTCGATGAAATCTACATGCAGCCGTCCGGCGCGGTGAACGTCATCGGCCTCGCGTTCGAGACGCCGTTCGCCCGGGATGCGCTCGCGAAGCTCGGCGTGAAGCCGCAGTTCGACAAGCGCTACGAGTTCAAGAACGCGGTCAACAGCTACACCGAGCAGGGCTACACCCCGGCGCACCTGGAGGCCACCGAGCGCTTCGCGGGCAGCCTCTTCGGGCAGATGGTGAAGGGCATCGCAGAGGGACGCGGGCTGACGGAAGAGGCGGTGCGCGCGCTCATCGACCGGGCGCCGCTGCTCGCGCCGGAGGCCATGGACGGCAAGCTGCTCAACGGCCTGCGCTACCGCGACGAGGTCTACGCCGAGCAGAAGGAAGCGGCGGGCGACGGCGCGGAGCTGCTGTACGTGAAGAAGTACCTGGAGCGCGCGGGCCGGCCTCACACGACGGGGGAGACGATTGCCCTGGTGTATGGCGTGGGCGAGGTGTCGCGAGGCAAGAGCGGGGGCAGCCCGTTCGGCGGGGGGGCGATGGGTGGCGACAGCGTCGCGGCGGCGCTGCGCAAGGCCACGGAAGACTCGCGGGTGAAGGCCATCATCTTCCGCGTGGACAGCCCGGGCGGCAGCTACGTGGCCAGCGACACCGTGCGCCGCGAGGTGCAGCGCGCTCGCGAGGCGGGCAAGCCCGTCATCGCCTCCATGGCCACGTACGCCGCCAGCGGCGGGTACTACTTCGCCATGGACGCGGACAAGATTGTCGCCCAGCCCGGCACGCTGACGGGCAGCATCGGCGTGTACACGGGCAAGTTCGTCACCCATGGCTTCTGGGAGAAGCTGGGCGTCAGCTTCGACACCGTGGCGATGGGACGCAACGCCACGCTCTCCAGCTCCGACGCGGAGTACACGCCGGAGCAGCAGGCGCGGGTGGACGCGGAGCTGGACCGCATCTACGCGGACTTCACCACGCGCGCGGCGAGCAGCCGGAAGATGCCGCTGGAGAAGCTGCAGGGGATTGCCAAGGGCCGCGTGTGGACGGGCGAGGACGCGCTGGCGAACGGCCTGGTGGACGCGCTGGGCGGCTACCCCAAGGCGCTCGAGCTGGCCAAGGAAGCGGCCAAGCTCCCCGCGGACGCCCAGGTGCGAGTCGAGGAGTACCCGCGCAAGAAGAGCCCCGCCGAGGTGTTCTCCGCCGCGCTGGGCGAGACGGGCGACAACAGCGAGGACACCTCCGCGACGACGTCGGTCGCCACGCCCTGGGCCCCGCTGGTGGAGGCCACGCGCAGGGTGCACGGCCTCGGTGTGAAGATGGGTGTCTTCGCACCCGAGCGCGGCTCGCTGTACGCACCAGTGCCCGAGACGCGCTGGTAGCGGATCTCCATTCCCGCGCCCCTGCGTGCCCGTCGGACGCAGGGGCGTGATGAGGGAACGCCGTGGATCCAAGGGCTTGAGGGTGCTGCTCGCGCCTTCAGGCCCTTTTCCGTGCCGTCACACCGCTGGACGCGCTCCGTCTCCCGGAGGAGACGTGACGACGCGCCACGGTGGCGGGCACCCTGGGCCCTTGCCTTGCAGATGTCGTGGACGCGGAACCGTCTGTCGCCGGCGAGGAAGCCGGGACGGCCGGTGAGGGCGTAGAACTGTTTCAATTTTCCGGGACGAGTGCGTTCCCAAGGGTAGTGGCCGCAGTGGGGGGCCGGAGGAGCCGGGTCATGAAGAAGCGACTGGGGGACATCTTGCTGGCGCGTGGCGTGATTGATGCGCTGCAGCTCCACTCCGCGCTGGCGTATCAGCGCAAGTGGGGGGTGCCACTGGGGCAGGTGGTGGTGGATCAACGCTTCTGCTCGGCGGCTCAGGTGTTGGAGGCGTTGGCGGAGCAGGTGGGGATGCAGACGGTGGACCTGGAGTCCCAGCCGCCTGAGCCCGGGCTGGCGCGGTTGATTCCGGAGCGGGTGGCGGAGACGCACCGGGTGGTGCCCCTGCGGCTGGAAGGACACGCTCCTCGGGACACGCTGGTGGTGGCCATGGCCGCGCCGGGGAGCCTGGCGTCGCTGGATGCGGTGAAGAGCGTGACGGGGCGGGCGCGGGTGGTGGCGAAGCTGGCCACGGACGCGTCCATCCGCCGCGCCATCGGCCGCATGTACCGGGGCGAGACGGACGTCGCCGTCCGGCGGCCCGGCATGGAGAGCTTCTCCCTGCCGGAGGCGGACGAGCAGATGACCATGGTGCTCGGCGCCAGCATGGTGGAGCTGACGAACATGGAGGCGCCTCCCGAGCTGCCGCTGTTGTCCTCGCTGGAGGAGGAGGCGGCGCGTCCCCAGCCCGTGGTGAAGGTGCCCGCGCCGCGCGCGCCCCTGCGCTCGAAGCTGCCCACGCTGACGGCGGCCCGTCCGGAGCCGATGGCCCAGGTGCTGGTGTACGGCTGGGGCGTGGATGCGGCGGCGGGGCTGGTGAAGGTGCTGGCGGCCGCGGGACTCAGCTCTCGCGTGGCGAGCACCGAGGAGCTGCTGGCTTCGAGCGAGGCGCAGGTGGTGGTGACGCCGCTGCCGTCGCTGGAGGCCTTGGGCCGCAAGGTCCCCGCGCAGGTGGTGGTGGCGGGGAAGATGCCCGAGGTGGACCTGCCTCGCGCCCAGGCGGTGGGAGCCCGGGGCTTCCTCGCCGCCCCGGTGGACCCCGACCTCCTGCTGCGTGCCGTGCGCAGGATGGTGACGCCCTCGGGCGATGCCACGTTTCTCCGCCGCGCCAGCTGAAGGGCGCGAAAGGGCTCAGGGCACGGCGGCGAGGAGCGAGCCCTCCGCGCACAGCGAGGACTCGTTGAGCCACAGCGACTCGAGTTCCACGGGGGCGGAGGAGAAGGGTTCGGCGCGCACCAGCGCGTCGGACTCGTAGCAGCCGGTGAGGAGCCAGCCTCTCTTGACGCGCTGATACGTCTCCAGCGTGCGCGCGGCCGGGTCCACCAGCCAGACATGGGAGACGCCGTGGCGCGCGTAGAGGGGCAGCTTGCGCGTGCGGTCCAGCGCGGCGGTGGAGGGCGCGAGCACCTCGCACACCCAGTCAGGCGCCAGGGTGAGGAAGGGCACGTCCGGGTCGATGGGGGAGGAGACGCGGTCTCGACGCCATCCAGCCACGTCCGGCACGAGCACGTCGTGGCCCAGCCGCAGCTCGGGGGCGCGCAGGAAGCACCAGCGGCCACTGCCACCCCGGCGGCGGTCGAGCTGCTCGCCCAGCTCCACTCCCAGCATGAAGGCGGCGCGGGTCTGCGCGGGAGTCAGCCTGGGTGAAGCGACGAACTCCTCGTCCAGGATTTCTCCCACCCAGCCCGAGGGCAGGGCCGAGAGCATCGAGTGGTTCGCCAGGTGGATGATGCCTTCCGTCACAGCGCCTCCGAAGGTGCGTCGGTTGAGGGCGGCATTCTAGGAAGGGGTCTGACACGTCCCCGGACTGCTCGGAACGCGTCACTTGCCGATGCAGAAGCGCTGGAAGATTGCGTCGATGAGCGCCTCGGAAGCGGAGGTTCCGGACAGCTCGCCGAGGGCCTCCAGGGCGAGGGAGACCTCGCCGGAGACGACTTCCAGGGTGGACAGGCGCGACGCGGACTCCGCGCGCGCCAGTGCCTCGGCGGCGCGACGCAGGGCATCGGCGTGACGCTCGGACACCAGGGCGACCGCGGAGGGCGTGCCGCCACCCCACAGCCGTGAGACGAGGGCCTCACGCAGGGCGTCAACACCTTCGCCCGTGAGCCCGCTGACGCGGGGGCGGGGTGGAGAAACGGACGAGGGTGCTTCGACTTCGTGCCCTCCATCGGACGCGGCCTCGACTTCGCTGTCACGCTGACGCGGCGCGCTGCTGAGCACCTCCGACCCCGAGGACACGTCGCACTTGCCGTCGACGACCAGCACGTCCGTCACACCCGCTTCGGCCCGCCAGCGCTCCGCGTCGGACTCGGACGTCCCCGGTGGCAGCACCAGCACCGTCAGGTCCACGCCCGCCAGCAGCTCGCGCGTCCGGGCGATGCCGAGCGCCTCCACGCGGCCCGGCGTCTCGCGCAGGCCCGCCGTGTCGAACAGCATGACGCCCAGGCCGTTCCACTCGACGCGAGCCTCCAGGGAATCTCTCGTCGTCCCGGGCTCGTCGTCCACCAGCGCGCGCGCCTCGCCGACCAGTCGGTTGAACAACGTGGACTTGCCCGCGTTGACGGGGCCGAACAGCGCCACGCGCGCGCCCCGGCGCACCAGTCGGCCATGTCCCGCCTCGGAGAGCAGCGCCTCCGCCTGGGCCCGCAGCGCCTGGACTCGCGCCTCCGAGTCCTCGTCGGCACCCTCGGCCTCGTCGGGGAAGTTGAGCACTCCCTCCAGGTCCGCGTGCAACGAGCGCAGCGGCTCCTCCAGCGCGCGAACCCGCTCGGTGAGCGCCCCGGACAGCCCCGCGGCAGCCGCGCGCACCGCGGACTCCGAGTCGGCCGCCACCAGGTCCGCCACCGCCTCCGCGCGCGTCAGGTCGATGCGGCCATTCAGGAAGGCGCGCCGGGTGAACTCACCGGGCGCGGCGGGACGCGCGAGGCCGTCCTCCAGCGCGCGCGCCAGCAGCAACTGGAGCAGGCGCGGACTCCCGTGGGACTGAAGCTCCACCACGTCTTCGCCCGTGAAGGAGGCGGGCGCTCGGAAGTAGAGGAACAGGCCCTCATCCAGCGCGCGGCCCTGCGCATCCACGAAGCTCGCGAGGTACGCGTGACGAGGCGTGGGCTCCACCGGCACACCCGGCGCCAGGCGGCGTCCCACCTCCAGCGCGGCGGGTCCGGACAGCCGGAGGATTCCCACGGCTCCAGCGGTGGGAGCCGTGGCCAGGGCGACGATGGTGGAGGTGGCTGACGTCATGTGGGCTGGGGAGCGGGTGCTCCCCTCCGCTCACGGGAACTCTAACGAGGCCCCATCGGGGGAGTGGAACCACGGGCGGCCTTCTCGACGGCCTCGCGATTCTCCTCGATGTACTTCTCCACCGCCCCGTCTTCGATTTCCAAGTCCCGAAGGACTCCGGGGTACACGAAGCGGAAGGCGGGAGACTCCTCATCCCCGCGCAGGCGGAAGCTCATCTTCAGCACCGCCGCGCCGTACAGCTTGTCCTTGAGACCCTTCGCCTTGCCCATGCACCGCCCTCTCACTCGTCGACGTCGTCCTCGTCATCATCCGGCAGCAAGCTCCGCTTGGGCAGCGGCGCCGGCTTCTCCGGAGTGAACACCACACGGCGGTTGCGACCCTCGCCCTCGGCCGACACCTTCAACCCCGCGACCCCTTCTACAGCCTTCAGGACGCGCGCGCGGTCGTCCTGTTTCATCGCGGCGAGCGCGTAGAAGCGCCCCAGGCTGGCGGACTTCTCCGCGAGCCGCCGGACCGCCTCTCGCAACGCCGCATCCTCTTCCACGGCCACCGAGCGCTCATCCGACTCGCCGCCCGCCGCGCCCTTGGGCGCAGCGCCTCGAGCCGCCGGAGCCTGGGCCGCTCCTCCCCGAGCCTGCTTCGCCTGCGCGGGAGCCTGGGGCTGCTGCGCCTGGGCCTGCGCCCGAGGAGCCGCCGCCGGAGCGGGAGCCGCCGTGGCCGCGCCAGCCACGGGAGCGGACGCCTGCGCGGGGGCCTGCTGCTGCGGCTCGCGACGCTGCCGGGGCTCCGGGTGCGCGCCGCAGCCCAGCACCACCCAGCGCCGCTCGACGCCGGGACGGTGCAGCATCTTGTTGAGCAGGAACTGGAGCGAGTCCAGCACCTGACTGCGGCGGCCCTGCTCCACGCCGGGAGGAGGGCCCGCCTCGAAGTGCAGCGCGACGGACAGGCTGCCATCCGCCGCGTCCTGCATGTCCAGGCGCGCCGGGAAGCCCATCAGCCCGAAGATGTCGCCGAGGAGCGTCTCCACGCGCGGCCGGAAGTCCGGGGCCGGAGTGCCACCCGGGCCCGGAGCACCAGCCACGGGGGCCTGCTGAGGAACCTGCTGTTCGCTCACTTGCGTTTTCCTCCCGCTGTCGCCACCGCGGGCGTTCCGCCGCCAGCCTGGGGCTTGTTCTTCCGGTCCAACCACTTCCGGAGCCCGTACTGCTGCCCGATGGAGAGGATGTTGTTGGTGAAGATGTAGAGCGACAGGCCCGCCGGGTACTGGAGCAGCGTCAGCGTGAAGATGCCGGGCACGAACCAGGTCATGATTTTCGCCTGGGTCGCATCCATCATCTGCGGCTGCATCTTCTGGGTGATGATCATCGAGATGCCCAGCGCCAGGGGCAGCAGGTACGTGGGGTCCTTGTAGGTCAGGTCCCTCCAGATGGGACCGAAGAAGGGCTCACCGTACAGGTCGAAGCTGTTGCGCAGCGCCGTGAAGAGCGCAATCCAGACCGGCATCTGGATGAGCAGCGGGAGGCAGCCGCCGAGCGGATTGACCTTCGCCTCCTGGTACAGCTTCATGATTTCGAGGTTCTGCTGCTCGCGGTTGTCCGCGTGCTTCTTGCGGATCTCCTCCATGCGCGGCTGGAGCTTCTTCACCTCTTCCATGCTGACCATGGAGCGGTAGGTGAGCGGCAGCAGCACCAGCTTCACCACGACGGTGAGCAGGATGATGGCCACGCCCCAGTTGCCCGTCAGGCCGTGGAAGAACTTCATGATGCCCAGCAGAATCTTGCAGATGACCGCCCAGATGCCGAAGTCGACGGTGTCCTCCAACTTCGGGTGGAACACCGTCTCACCAAGTCCCGCGGCCTGACGCAGCTCGGGCCCTGGCACCACGGCCATGAGGTCCGGGTCCTTGGGGCCCAGGTAGCCGCCGAGCCGCAGCGTCACCGTCTCACCGGCGCCCACGCTGAGCGGGAAGGCCGCCGTCACCTGCCGCGCGGTGGGCGTGGCGGTGAGGATGCAGTGGCCGGGGCGCGGCCCGTCCAGCGGGTAGAGCGCGGACAGGAAGTACTGCTGGTTGATGCCGAAGTAGTGGATCTGCCCCTTGGTGTCCTCGGGCTTGTCGTCGCCCGGGTTCATGTTGTGGAGCTTCTCGTCCACCCAGCACGCGGAGCGGCTCAGGTTGCCCACGCCGCCGAAGAAGGACGGCGCGTGCTCGAAGTTCGGGTCGATGGCGCGGCCATAGTGAACTTGAAGTTCGCCGTTCTGCGGCTGTCCGGAGGTGTTCTTCACCTGGATGGTGTACGTGAGCTCGAAGCCCTCGCGCGGCCACTGCAGCACCTTCACGACCTCCCACGGACCCTGGCGGCCGGTGAAGGTGATGGACTCGGACTCGCCGCCCTTCTTCTCCTCCACGGCGTAGGGCACGTTCCTGGGCAGCGGGCTTTGGCCTTCAATCGTGACGGACAGGGGCAGCGGCTCGTTGGGCACCGGCTGCGCCAGGTTCATCTGCGGCGCGGGAGGCACCTCCTTGCCCACCAGCAACTGGAAGCCCTGGGACAGCGTGAGCGAGTGCTGCTCTCGCATCTTCACGCCCTGAAGCTGGGCCTCCGTCAGGCCCGCGCCCTGCGAGGAGAAGCGGTAGACGGACTCCTTGCGCATCAGCTCCACCTGCCGTGCGGGCGGGGGAGGGGTGGCGTCGGAAGG
>NZ_JABXEM010000343.1:0-10215 GCF_013372595.1 Myxococcus sp. AM011 | reverse complement strand
GTGGCGGGGAGCCGGGGGATGCCGCGCTTGAGCAGGGCCTCCTCCACGCAGGCGGAGAAGAGGATCTGGGGCTCGTCCACGGAGAGCCTCACGGCGGCGGAGCGGGGGCACTGGTTGACGGGAGAGCGCCACACACAGCGCACGCCCGGGGCGCCGCGCTGGCGCGTGCAGGAGAGGTTGGCGCGCTCCGCGTTCGCGTCCACGCGGACGATGGCGGAGAGGGTGGCGAAGGCGGGGGTGAGCTGCACGGTGGGAGGCAGCGCGCAGTCGGCGCCGTCCGCGCGAGACAGCGCGAGGTCCACCACGTTCTCCCGGAAGACGAAGGGCGTGGGCGCGGCGCTGTACGCATAGGCGGCGTCGTCCCAGGCCCAGCCCGGACCGAAGGCGGCCTCCACGTCGTCGGTCCCGCGCACGCGCACCTGTCCGCGCCACTGCTGGACACCGCGCGCCTGGAGCGCGTCCGCGACCTGCTCGCAGGCCAGCGCCGTCTCCGGAAAGCGCCACGAGCCCAGTGACGGGTCGCCCGACGGGTCCACCACGAGGTCTCCGAGGTAGAGCCCGTTTGTCAGCGTGCCCTCCAGCGTCACCGGCGTCTGGAAGCGGAAGTCCGCCCCGAGCGCGGAGAGCACCGACGCGGTGGAGACGACCTTCATGGTGGACGCGGGCAGCAGGCGGACGTGCTCACGGTGCGCGTACAGCGGCTCACCGGTTCGAGCGTCCAGCACGAAGGCGCTCGCGAGCGCACCCTCGTCCTCCAGGGTGGCGAAGAGGCTGCTCGCCACCGAGCCCACGGTGCGCGCTTCGGGGTGCTGTGCATGGCGACAGCCGGACAGCAGGGAGGAGGCCAGCAACAGGGAGAGGGGCAGGGCGCGGCTGATCACCCGCGCCACGCTAACGCTTCGCGGACGTGGGTGTCATGCGACGCGGTGTCGAAGCGAGGGCGGCAGGCCACCCCGGCCGTCCGGTATGCGACCCCGCCGCTCAGGCTCCGTGGGATGGGGGCGGATGTGCCCCAGGCGAATGCGAGGAATTGGGAATCGGGGGGATGCCTTGATTCGGAGGCGCGGGTTGTCGCAGAAAGGGCCCTGCTCATTCTTGCCCTGGATGGATGGTTTCCGATGACGCCCGGCTTGATGCTGTCGCTGCTCCTGTCGCAGACGCCCGTGCCCGACATCCACTACACCGCCGCGACGGTGGAGGAGGGCGAGCAGCGCACCCTGGAGAGCTACTCCTTCACGGAGTGGGAGCCTTCCGAAATGAAGGAGCCCCTCTACGTGGGCGTGGATGAAGCGAACCTCCGGCAGACCGCCTCGGCTGAAGGCGCGGTGGTCGCCACGCTGCCCCTGGGCGCGGCCGTGCGGGTATTGGAGAAGGGCAAGGAGCGTCTGAAGGTGGGGGAGTACGTCAACCACTGGTACTCGGTGGAGTACGTGGACGCGAAGGGCACGGCCGATGCCGCGGACGACGTGGTCTCCAAGGGCTGGCTCTTCGGCAACACGCTGACGCCGTTCCGCTTCGAGGAGGACTTCGACGGGGACGGGGAGAAGGAGGTCGCCACGGTGGTGATGAGTGGAGACTTCAAGATTCGCGTCCGCGTCCTGGAGCCGAACGTGAAGCCGCCGCGACGGGTGAGCAGCGTGGACGTCTCGCCCTCGGGCGAGGGCTACCTCAGCGTGAGTGGAGGCCGGGCGGAGGTGAAGCTCGTCCCCGCGAAGAAGGCGGGCGTCGTCCTGTTGCAGGTGGATTCGATGCCGGAGGCGTGCGCCGACTTCAGCACCACGTACGTGAGCTACACGGGGCAGGGGAAGAAGAAGGGCGTGCTGGGCAAGGCGAAGGTGGCGCTGGGCCTGGTCGGCCTGTCGGACCCTCCGAACAGCTCCAAGTTCAAGGTCTCCTTCCATGCCGGGAAGAAGCAGGCCACGGTGGTGCGGACCACGGTGGATGACGTGGATGAGGAGACCGGCAAGGAGCAGACGACGAAGGAGCAGACGCGCTATCAGCTCAACGACGGCGTCTATTCCGCAGTGAAGCCCGCGGGCTCCTCCGTGGCGGAATCGAAGCCTTGATGGACGACGAGTCCCGGTACGCAGGGACTCGTCGCCTCATGTCAGTGTTTCGCGAGAGCTGGACTCAGGGCACGAAGTTCAGCTCGTAGCCGATGTTCATGTGGAAGAGCTCCGGCCGGCACGTCGGATCCAGGCTGCGCACGGTGGCCTTCCAGCAGAGCTGGTCCCCCGAGGACGGCGAGAGGTCCAGGATGGTTGAGGACTGTCCCTCGGCGAAGGGAACCGGCATCCACGAGGGCGAGGGGTTTCGCTGGCAGAAGACTCCCGTGCACACCTTGCAGTCGGTGGCGATGGCATAGGAGAACTCGGTGCCCGTCGGCGCCGTCTGGCAACTCTGTAGATTCCCGTCCGCCTTTTCGATGCGCACGCGAGAGATGGCGCAGTGGCCAAGCGCGTTGTCGCTGAGGACATGGGAGCGCACGAGCCCTGTCGTGGAGCTCGCCTTGAGGAGGAACGTCACGTTGTTGAAGTTCCGGTCGCCTCCTCCATTGAGGTCCTCGAAGCCGAGGAGCCACGTTCCAGGAAGCGTGGTCGCCGTCCCAATTTCCAGGTGCGGCATGCTGCCGTGGCTCGCGGCGAGCACGCCGCTGCGCTCCTTGGGCAGGACGATGTTTCCATAGCCAGGTGTCCGGAGCCGGTAGTAGGCCGAATCGTCCAGCCAGCCGCAGAGCCGCTGACTCGACCCGCCCAGTGCGCAGGAGTAGTTGTTGGGGTCCTGGGGGGTGCATCGCTCGTCCGCAATGCAGCCCATGTTGTGCTCGGCCACGGGAGTGGTGCCCACGGAGTCCTGGTCCAGATTCCAGCGTGACTTCGAGAAGAAGACGGACGTGGGGGACCTCAGGTGCAGTGTGCATCGGCCATCCACGGCCTTCTTGAGACACGGGTACACCGTGCCGTCGTCGTTCGGAAGATGGGTGGGGTCGTAGTAGGCGATGAGGAAGAAGACGAGCTCCCGGCCACCCTGGACGAGTCCCAGCTTCACCGTGCGGTCGAACGAAGTGATTCCAGGGTCCGGATTGGTGGCCCGGCGCAAGCCCGAGGGCGTGTATGCGGAGACGTCGTAGTCGGGGATGCCTTCGGACCAATCGTCGCTGTCGTTGACGGGAGCGAGCCGCTTGAAGGTGGTGAAGTTGGAGTCGTCGTCGGTGAGCAGAAAGGGCAGATTCCCCAGTCCCTTGTTTCCGTTCTCGGGCGCGGCGGGCTCGAGCAGGTTGGGAATGCGCGGAAAGAGTCCTCCATCGGAGAATGCGCCGTTGGGGACGTTGGAGGAGAGGAGGGCGCCGACGACATCCACCGGGATGCGCTCCGACGTCCGTCCCGGCCGGGCATCGTCCAGGGTGAGCCGCGAGAAGGCCGTGGAGCAACTCGCGTTCAGCGCGAGGTCCGGCACGCCGTAGTTGAAGCCACCCGAGTAGAACGTCTGGAGGCAGCGGCGCGCCTTGCCAACGTAGGGGCGCGCCTGGGAGCCGTTGAATGGGGCGAGGTTGTAGAGGTCCTCGTGGAAGTCCGTGATGCCGTTGCCGTTGGTGTCCACCAGGGTGTCGTCGGAGGAGTCAGGAGTGCCCTTCGTATCGACATAGCCTCGGGCGACAACGTCGTCGTAGTACAGCCACCCCATCGAATGAGATGCCACGGAGGTCTGGCTCAGGAACGTGAGCGAGACGTCGTGCTCCGTGGGGAAGACGATGTTCTCGGCGCTCAGTGCGAACGGCTCGGGGTATGGGTTTGGGTACTGGAGCGCCCCGTTCGACGTGAGGACCATGTTCAGGGGCCGCTCGAACTGGCCTGTCGCGAACGGGGCCTGTTGGTTCTCGTAGAGGGTGGGCCCCACGTGGAAGGAGAAGTCCACTTCGGCGGAGAGGCCGTGTGCGTTGGTGACGGTGACCTTCACGGGAGAGGTGCCGGGGATGATGCAGTCCGGAGCGGTCCACGTGACTTCGCTGATGTCCACGCCGTGAACCGGGGCATCGAGGGCTCCCGTGGTGGCGGTCCAGGTGAAGGTGAGCGCACTGCCCTGGGGATCACGTGCCGTCACGCCCAGGTAGGCGGTGCCTCGTGATGGCACGACGGAACGGGACTGGTTGATGCCGAGAATCAGGGGCGGTGACGCGGGCTTCGTGGACGCTGCCCGGGCGCTCGTGGTCAGCAGGGCCAGCATGACGACGAAAGCCAGGCATCTTGGAACTTGAGTTGGAATCAATGACAAGACAATCCCCCTCGGATTGACGGTTGATGGATGCGGCCCCTGGGCTGACTCTAGCCTTTCGAGGGCGCGCTCATCGACGTCGCGCCATCAGCCGACTGGCGGTGACGGCTCGTGCCGCGACGCCACGTTTTTCTGAGGGAGTGGGTCGAATCAGAACCGGCCGACGAGTCCCGCGAAACCGCCAGCCCTCGACGCGCCCACGGTGGGGGCGAGCAGGACTCCCTCATCTCGATGCTGGCTTCGCGCGGAGAACCCACCCCCGCTGAATCGGTGTGACAGCTCGTTGAGCAGGAGCGCGCCCGCGGTGGGAATCAGCAGGCTGAGCGCGATGTGGGTGCCTCCCTCGGTCACGAACGGTTCGCCCGGCGCGTTGGTTCCCGTCATCAGGGCCACGACCACCGTGCCGAGCCCTCCACCCAGCACGCTGAGCGCGAAATTGCCGTTGCTCCCGAGGGCCCGGCCCGTGGCGAAGACCCCCACGCCCGAGCCGGCAGACATGCCGATGTAGATGGGAATCAGGCTCTGTCCGCAGTGGATGGTGCCCGGAAAGGAGCCGCAGCTCGTGAGCCTGCCCATGGAGAAGAGTCCTCCGATGGTTCCGCCAGCGGCGGTGCCCGCGGCGCCGCCCAGGAGCGTCCCCGCGAGTCGGACGCGGGTATCGATGGGCGCGGAGGAACCCTCCACTCCGCTCGGGGTGTCTTCGGTCGCCGAGGTGAGGGGAGGGGGGCTGAGTCCCTCCTGGGCGAGGACGGGGAAGGACAGCAACGCGACGACGAACAGCGTCGAGAGACGAGCGGTCATGACAGGCACCCGAAGCTCGTGCGCCCGGCCGGGCACTTCACTTCAGGGTGGGATGTGGGAGTCGCCAGGAATGACATGCGCGAGTGGCCCGGGTCCGCGCATGACTGGCAACCCCACGATAGCTGAAAGCCAGGTGGCCCAGGCAAGGCGTCGGAGGTCATGTCTCGGCTAGAGCTGGCCGGCGACGCCACCCATCCGTCCGCCGTGCGGTGTCACTCCGAAGGTGAACGTGGGCATCGGCGCACCCAGACCGCGTGTCTGGGATAGGCGAGACACCATGGGCGGCTCCGAGCGGGAGAGTTCATAACCCATCACGGCGCCGAGGGGTGGGAGGGCCAGGATGGAGATGATTCCGAAGAGGTCGGCTCCATCCCGGGCGAAGAACCCCAGCACGCCCGCGCCCGTGCCCGCCAGGGTCGCCAGGAGCGAGCCCCGTCCCTTCATCAGCGCACCCGTGTCCCACTTCTCCAACCCGAGCGTGAATCGCGAACCTTGGCCTATTCTTGTCACGGAGATGTCCGAGCCCGCGCACACGCATGTTCCGGCCAATACCCTCCAGGCGTCCGATGCCGAGCGCCAGTTGGAGGGCCGCGCCGAGGTCCTCGCAGCGGCCCGGCGTTCCCATGCGGAGTTGGAGCTGCTGCTGTCGGGCTGGGGGTGGCGGCGCGCGCTGACACGAAGCCCTGAGTGGGTGCCTGAGCTCGTGGAAGGGGCGGCTGCGCTGACGGAGGCGCTGGAGCGAGTCCATCGCCGCGCGGAACTGGACGCATGGCCCGCGACGATTCCCGTGCTGCGAATGGCGCGGGAGTTGTCGGCGCGGCGTGAGCGGCTCCTGGCCCTCGCGCGGCGCAGGCTGGAGGCGCTGGGTGTGTCGCCGGGGCATGGGTCTCTCGAAGAGACGCTGACGAGACTGGAGGTGCTGGCGCGTCAGTCCGCGAGCTGGGAGTTGGATTCTCGCGAGGTGCTCGTATTCGAGACGGATGCGCGTTGGAGTCGCCACCTGGAGGTCGCTCAGAGGGACTCTGGCCGCATGGCGGCCCTGTTCGGGCCGTACGCATCCTGGCGCGGGTGGGTGCCGGGCTCGGGACAAGTGCGGCTCTCCAACGAGCGGTTGATCTGGCGCTCCTCGTTTGGTGAGCCCCGAAGCGTGCGCCTGGATGACCTTCCCGCGGAGGGTCTCCGGCTCGACGCGAACACGCGGGAGGTTCGCGCGGGCGAGGATTGGGGCGTGATCGCTCGGCGGAGCGTCGACGCCGTGAACATCGCGGCGTTGGTGGAACTGGTGCGCTGGCCTCGCCTGCGCGACGCGCTCCGCTCGGGCAGGCGGTTGGAATCAAGAGCCCTCTTTCCCGCGAGGCTCGAGGGCGCGCCGGGACATTGTGTCCTCGGCCTCGAGCACCTGTCCTTCATCTCCGCGGGGCAGGGTCCCCAGTCGCTGGGTGCCATCACTGGCAGGACGACGTCCCTTCCCGCGTTCGACGCGGACCGACTGGTGGAGCTGCTGCGGTGGTTGCCGGAGGCGGAGTTCGATTCATCCCTGGGCCGCGTGCTGGCTGTCACCGCCAGCCGGCGCTGGAGCCGTGCGCAGGTGGTCCGCATCGAGCAGGAGTACGTGGGGAGACAACCGATGCCCCTGGTGGACTCGCTCCGGTTGGAGTGCGGCGGTGAACGCTTGCTCGGCTTCCCGAAGGATTCCCAGGAGGTGGTGGCGGATGGGCTCCTGCGAAATTTCCCCCGGAGGCAACAAGGACCCTGGGCCCTGTAACGTCCGCCGCCGTCGATCGGCGGGCAGCACCAAGAGTGCCTTGACGCCTTGGCTCGGGCCCCCCATCCTGCCGCGCCCCATGCCTGTCCTTCGTGGTGCCGTCACCTTCTCGCGCTTCCGGGTCGAACCCGCCAAGGAAGCGCCTTCCGACATCAAGCGCTGGCTGACCCGTGGTCTCAAGGCGCACGCGTTCGAGCCCATCGACCGTCGCTCCGAGGATGACCGCGCGGCCGGCTTCGTCGAGCTGGAGAACGCGGACGCCGTCGACTTCTCCGTCGGCCGCGTCTTTTACGGAGAGTATGTCCTCTTCTCCTTCCGCATCGACTCGCTGAAGGTCCCCGCGTCGGCGATGAAGGAGGAGCTGGCGAAGTGGTCAACGAACTTCGAGGCGGAGAATGACCGCCCGCCCAGCCGTGGCGAGAAGACGCAGGCCAAGGCGCAGATCAAGCAGATGCTCCGCACGCGCGCCACGCCGCGCACCAACGTGCTGGACGTGAGCTGGAACCAGAAGACGCAGCAGCTTCAAATCTGGGCCGCGTCGCGCAAGGTGGTGGAGGAGATCCTCATCGCGCTGGAGAACGCGCTGGGCCTGAAGCTCGTGGGCTTGACGCCGGCCGCCATCGCCCAGACGTCGGGAATCGACGAGAACGCGCTGGGGCCCACGGCGGAGCTGATTGGAATGGACCTGCCGGCGACGTCGGCGGAGGTGGCACATGGCGAAGCGTGAGCAGGCGCGGGCGGATGCCGCCTTCGCGCGAGGTGATGTGGGCGTCGATGGCGCCGCCACCGAGGAGACCAAGGACGTCGCCGAGGTGGAGCGAGGGCAGGCGCGCGAGCAGCTCCTGCGAGGCCGCGCATACCTGGGCCGAGAGCTCTTGACGTGGATGCTGTGGCGCTCGGAGACGGGCGACGCGCTGGTGGAGCTGGAGGGCACGGGAGTCAACGTGCTCTTCATGGGCCGCATCACCCTGCGCGGCGTGGCTGGCGACGTGACGGAGTTGAGCGCGAAGGGCACGCTGGCGCCGTACTCGGAGCAGGTGAAGCACGCGTTGGACAAGGGCCTCCTGGTGGCCCAGGCGCGCATCCGCTTCACGCATGGCGAGAAGGAGTACGAGGCCACGCTCGACTCCGAGTTCCTCGACGTTCGCGCCGCGAAGCTGCCCGCGCTGATGAGCGAGGAAGAGGACGACCAGCTCAACGAGCGGCTGTTCCTCACCGAGCAGCTCTCCGCGATGATCGACGCGCTGGTGGGCGACTTCCTCAAGATTCGCGTAGGGAAGACCTGGAGCAAGCAGGTGGTGCCGGCGATGAAGGAGTGGATGCGCGGCGACGAGCAGGGCGCCAACGCGCTCTCCAAGGCCGCGCGCGCCCGGGGCCGTGACGCCCGCGCCGCTCGGCACTGAGCAGGCGGGCTCGAGGGTGGACGTCCGGAATCGTCGGGACAACGTCATTGTCCCGGTCCGGGCGTCCGCCTATCCCTGAGCCTTCGGTGGTCGCTGCTCGCGCACTTCAGTGAGAGGAGACCACCCCGTGGTCCGGGTACTGCCCGGAACAGGAGGCAGGTGGTGCTCGAATCCCTCTGGCAGGACCTTCGCTACGGCACGCGCATCCTCGTCCGCAGCCCGGGCTTCACCGTGGCCATCCTGGTGACGCTGGCGCTGGGCATTGGCGCGAACACCGCCATCTTCAGCGTCATCCATGGCGTGCTGCTGAGGCCGCTTCCGTATCCGGACGGAGAGCGGTTGGTGCACCTGGAGCAGCCGGTGGCGCGGCAGGGAGGCGAGAGCGCGGGCTTCTCGCCGCTCGAGCTGGAGGACTACCGGCAGCGCCTCACGGGCATCCAGCGGCTGGTGGAGTACCACTCCATGCCGTTCAACATCGTGGGGCAGGGTGAGCCACGGCGGGTGCAGACGGCCGTGGTGTCCTCCGGTTTCTTCGACACGCTGGGCGTCCGCCCACTGCTCGGTCGCACGTTCCTGCCCGACGAGGAGAAGCCTGGCGCCGCGCCCGTGCTCATCCTCAGCCATGCGTACTGGCAGCGCGAGCTCGGTGGGGACCCGACCATCGTCGGAAAGACCTTCACCATGAACGGGCGCACGCACACGGTCATCGGTGTGCTGCCACCCGTGCCCCAGTACCCGGGGGAGAACGACGTGTACATGCCCGTCTCCGCATGTCCGTTCCGCTCGGGTGAGCACTGGGCGCATGCCCGCACCAGCCGGGGGCTCACCGTCCTCGGGAGGCTGGCGCCCGGCGTGTCGATTGTGGAGGCACGCGCCGAACTGGAGAGGGCCGCCGCGAGCCTTCATCAGGCCTGGCCCGAGGCCTATCCAGAGGCCCAGGGATTCACCGCCACCGCTTCACGCATCCAGGACAGGCTCGTGGCCCGTGCGCGTCCCACGCTGCTGCTCCTGTTCGTCACCGCTGTCTTCCTGCTGCTCATCGTCTGCGCCAACGTGGCCAACCTCACGCTGGCTCGGCTGGCGCGCCGCGAACATGAGCTCGCGGTTCGGGTCGCCGTGGGCGCGGGCCAGGGTCGGCTCGCGAGGCAGTTGCTGACGGAGCATCTGTTGCTGTCGTTCCTGGGCGGACTGCTCGGGCTCGTGGTGGCCGTCGCCGGGATGGAGCTGCTGGTGGCGTTCGTCGCTCGCTACACGTCCCGCGCCGTCGAAGTGGAGGTGGGCGCGCCCATGCTCCTCATCAACCTGGGGTTGTCGCTCGGCACGGGGCTGGTGCTCTCGCTGCTGCCGGCGCTTCCCGCCCGCACGCTGTTCGGCGCGGTGGCCAAGAACGGTTCCAGTGGTTCACGGGTGAGCCCGCGGTTGCGAGGTTTCTTCATCGTCTCGCAGGTGGCCCTCTCTTGCGTGCTGTTGGTGGGCGCGGGGTTGATGTTGCGCAGCATGGTGAGGCTGCATCGGGTGGACCCGGGGTTCGACCCGGAGAACGTGCTCACCGCGCGGGTGGACCTCGGGTGGGACCGCTATCGGGAGGATGACAAGGTCCGTGCCTTCGCCGAGCAGTTGGTGCCACGCCTGGAGGGGCTGCCGGGTGTGACGGTGGTTGGCCTCGCCAACGAGCTCCCGCTCGGAGGCAGCGAGCCGTGGACGATGGCGTTGCAGGTAGAGGGCGAGGAGGTCTCCGCCGGACAGGTGCGTCCGCGAGCGGACCTGCGCAGCGCGACCAGTGGCTACTTTCACGCCCTCGGAGTGCCCCTGCTGAAGGGGCGTCTCTTCGAGCCTGGAGACCGTCCGGACACAGCTCCCGTCGTCGTGGTGAACCAGGCCTTCGCGCGCACCTATCTCGCGGGCGGGGAGCCGCAGGGGCGGCGCATCTCGTTCGATGAGGGGCGCAACTGGGTCACGGTGGTGGGGGTGGTG
>NZ_JABXEM010000342.1:0-10241 GCF_013372595.1 Myxococcus sp. AM011 | reverse complement strand
CCCTTCACCACCGCATCCACCGTCGCCAGCCGCCCGCCCGCGTTCCCCTTCCCCGGCACGATCATCCCCGACACCGGCACCAACGCGAGCCGAGGCTTCCGCTTCAACCGCCGCCACTTCACCGGCGGGAACGGCACCGTCTCCAGATACGTGTCCAGCGCCTCCAGTTCCGTGTCCTCGACGTCCGTCGGCTCCTTCCCCGCCTCCACCTTCACCAACCCCAGGTGCAACGGCAGGTCCGCCTCGTCCACCAGCGCGTCCACCAGCCCCGCCGCCTTCGCCCTCGGCCCGCTGTAGGGGCCCTGGTCGATGAGCGCCCTCACCTCCTCAGGCGTCTTGCGCCGGGCCACCGACACCGCGTCCACCAGCGTCGCGTAGCGCTCGTCCAGGAACGACTCCACCGTGCGCCGCTGGATGTCCGACACCTCCGGATGCGTAAAGAGCTCCGGCGCCGTCTTGTAGTCACCCCGCCGGATGAACTGCGGCCGGATGCCAATCCGAGACAACCCCTCGCCCAGCGCCGTGGACTCCGCCGAGTACCCCACCAGCTCCAGCCGCCCCATCGGGGCCAGGAGCACCTCGTCAGCCGCGCACAGCACCGGGTACGTGTCCGTGTCCACCATCACCGCCCAGGACACCACCCGCTTGCCCGCCGCCCGGAACTCCGCCAGCAACGCCACCACCGCGTCCCGCTTCGCCCCCGGCAACCCCAGCTCCTCCACCTCCAGGAGGATTCCCTTCGCCTTGGGGTCCTTCGCGAGCAGCCTCAGGGACTCGCCGAACCGCTCCAGCGAGGTGACGTCCGCGGGCTCCGGACGCGAGCCTCCCCCCAGCGAAAACCGGGGCTTGCGCTGCTCCCGGTACGGAGGATCCCCCGCCAGCCGGAAGCGCACATAGGCGGGCCGATGACTGGCCGCGAACAGGCGGAAGGGCGCACCCAACAGGGTTCGCAGGAGCAGCAACAGGTTGGCGAGGGCGATGAAGGGCAGGCGCAGCATGGCGTCCGGGGTCGATGTGGGCCCCCTGGCGCGTACTGGACACGCTCTCCCGGTGCAAGCCCTGTTCAGCACTCCCGTTGGGTCGTGATAGCCTCCCCCCTCATGCGAAATCCCTCCCTTGCCCGACTCCTCCTGGTCCTCGCGCTCGCGACCGGCGGCGGAGCGGCACTGGCTCAGCCGCGCAAACCGGTCCAGGAATTCAACGCCCCTCGTGAACTCACCGCCGAGGAGCGCGAGGCCGCCAAGCAGCGCGCCATGGGCAACAACCTCAACAACTATGGCAAGGACATCCAGGTGAAGGCGCAGCCCTTTCCCTGGAAGGCCGTGGGCCTCGCCGGCCTCGTGTTCCTCGTCGCCATCCCCTTCGGGTTCCGCGCCTTCCGGTCCACCTCGAAGGAGATGGGCAACGAGAACACCTTCGGCAACAACGCCAACCGCGGCGACGACGAGGCGGCCTGAGCCACCCCACCCCGGCCCTCAAGCCGGGGCCACCTCCACCGCGCCGCCCGCCTCCACCCGGACTCGAACCGGGAGGAAGCGCTCGACGACGCGGGCATGGGTGGTGAGGTGGTCCGTCACCCGAGCCGCGGTGAAGCGCGTGGTGCCCGGCGTCACCGGCCCCAGGCGCCCCGCGGCCAGCAGCGCCGCCGGCAGCAGAATCTGATCCGCCAGCGACTCGTCCAGCGCGCCCCCCGTCTCCATGAAGCGCGCCAGGGCCTCGCCGGCCTCGCGCCCCACGTCCTCGGCGGGCCGCCCCTTCTCCCCCAGCGCGGTGAAGCCGGCGATGGTGTGCTCGAACTGCGCCAGCACGAACGTCACCGTGCCCAGCGAGCGGCTCACCGGCAACGGGCGGTTCTCCGCCTCGGCCAGGATGCCCCGCTCCCGCAGCACGGCCACGGCGGCGCGTGACTGCTTCTCGGCGATGGCGAACGGCAGGCCTCCCACGAAGGACGAGACATGCACCTCGCGCAGCATCCCCCGCGCGGGCAGCTCCACCAGCCGGGGCGGCTCCTGCGGCGGAAAGACGTGGGCCACCATCTCCCCCGCGCCCTCCGGATAGAACCCCGCCTGCGTCATGGTGAGGTGCACGGGGAGCCCGTACGCGTGGGCCACCGGCTGCCATACCGTGGCGACGTAGTGGAAGCTGGGGCTGTGCGGCAGGTGTGTGCCGCCCCTCAGCGTGAGCTTCCCGCCCCCGGCCAGCGCCAGCGGATAGACGAGGCACTGGAAGATGAGCGGCGTGCTGCCCGCGGTGCCGACCTCCAGCAGATAGTCCCCCGCGCGCACGGGGCTCGGCGTGAAGGACAGTTCGGAGGCGCCCACCGTGGCGCCCTCGCTGGTGCCCCCCAGGGCCTCGGCGCCGCGCACACAGGCCAGGTGCTGGGGCCGCAACCCCGGAGGCTCCCGCCGCGAGCGCAGGCGGGTGATGTGGAACGGCCGTCCGGTGATGAGTGACAGCGACAACGCCGAGCGGAGGATCTGCCCTCCTCCCTCACCCTCACTCCCGTCGAGCCGCACCGGCCCGCTCTCGGGCCCCTCGGTGCCAGTCATGACCGTCCCATCCCTCCGTGCGGGCGAAAAGGTAACAGGAACGGGAGGGAAATCCCGCTCCGTCATCCGCCCTTCGAGCGCGAGCGGACAGTGCTGGACAGATGCACCGCCGCGCTCGCGCGCTTCACCTCAGTTGCCCTGTGCATCCAGCGCTGGCAGCACGCCCACCTTGATGGAGCTGGGGTGCGCCGCGGAGTGGTACACGCGATGGAAGGAGCGCGTGAAGTCCGTCTCCTTCGCCTCGAAGATGTTGGGCACGTACGTCTGCGGGTTGCGGTCGATGAACGGGAACCAGCTCGACTGGACCTGGATCATCACCCGGTGCCCCTTCTGGAACGTGTGGAAGACGTCGTTGATGGCGAAGCGCACCTTCGACACCTCGCCGGGCTTGAAGGCCTTGGGCTCGCTGTAGCTGTCGCGGAAGCGACCGCGGAACGGCTCGCCGCGCACCAGCGTCTGCTGCCCACCCCGGTTCTTCTCGCCCTTCTCCGCGTCGGCCCGACTCCAGCCGCGAGGCTTGCCGGGATTCACGTCCACCAGCTTCACCACCCAGTCCGCGTCCGAGCCCGTCGTGGAAACCCACAGGTCCGCCTCCAGCGGGCCCGCCAGCGTGAGGTCCTGCTCCAGGGGCTCGGTCTCGAACACCAGCACGTCCGGGCGGCTCGCGACGAAGCGCTGGTCCTCCGCCATGTAGTTCTTGCTCCAGCGCGTCGTGATCTCCTGCGTGTACGGCACCGGCTTGGCCGGGTCGCTGATGTACTCCGCGAAGGACTCCGTCGTGCCCGTGGGTGCCTGCTGGGACAGCCCGCCCTTGGGCTGGAAGAACAGCCGCGTCTCACGCAGCCCCTTCGGCGGCCAGCTCTCCAACTGGCGCCAGCGGTTGGCGCCCGTCTCGAACACCAGCGCCTCCGGCACCGCCGCCTTCTCGCCCCCCTTGAGGTGCTGCTTGAAGAAGGCCAGGCCCAGCTCCTGGTACGTGTCTGAGGTGTTGAAGCCGAACTCGGCGTCACCCAGCTCGGACCCCTCGGTGCCCACCCAGCCCCCGTGTTGCCACGGGCCCATCACCAGCGTGTTCGCCACGCCCGGGTTCTGCTTCTCGATGGCGGCGTACGTCCGCAGCGGGCCATACAGGTCCTCGGTGTCGTACCAGCCGCCCACCACCAGCATCGCCGCCTTCAGGCCCTTCAGGTGCGGCAGGAGATTCCTCGCCTGCCAGAAGGCGTCGTAGTTGGGATGCGCCGTGACGTCCTTCCAGAACGCGACGTCGCCCTTGAAGTGCTTCGTGTCCGCGTTGCTCAGCGGGCCCAGGTCCATGAAGAACTCGTAGCCGTCCGGCGTGCCGTATTCGAAGCGCGACCAGTCCTCGCTGTCCGTGGGCTTCGGCCGGGGCTTGCCGAACCCCGAGAAGAAGTTGAACGCGAGCGACAGGTTGAAGGCGCCATGCCGGTGCATGTCGTCCCAGAACCAGTCAGCGATGGGCGCCTGCGGAGACACCGCCTTGAGCGCCGGGTGGCCGCTGATGGCGCCCGCGGAGGCGTAGAAGCCGGGATAGGAGATGCCCCACTGCCCCACCTTGCCGTTGTTGTTCGGCACGCGCGCCACCAGCCAGTCGATGGTGTCGAACGTGTCGGTGCTCTCGTCGGTGTCCTTCGCGCCCTTCTTCGGGTTGATGGGACGCACGTTGACGAAGTCACCCTCGGACATGAGCCGGCCGCGCACGTCCTGGAACACGAAGATGAAGCCCTCCTTCTCGAACGCCTCGCTCGGCCCGAGCTGCGTCTTGTAGCGATCCAACCCATAGGGCGCGACGCTGTAGGGCGTGCGCACCAGCAGGACGGGATAGCGCTTGGAGGGAGAGGCATCGACGGGGATGTAGACGGAGGTGAAGAGCTTCACGCCGTCCCGCATGGGGATGCGGTACTCGAACTTGGTGTAGCGCGAGCGGATGCGCTCCGTGCGCTCCGGCGTCGAGGCACCAGGAGCCTTCGATGGCGGGGGTGGCGGCGTCTGGGCGACGGCGGGACTTGCGAGGGACAACCAAAGCAGCGCCGCGAGACTGCGGGACACGGGGGACATGCACGCTCCAGTGAAGAGACGCGACATCATGGGGGACACAACCGCCCCCGAACGGCCCGTATCGCCGTTTGTTCCCGAGCTCGACGGGGACGTCAGCCCCGTCCTTCTCCGCCTTCGTCCGGGGCGCTGTCCAGCCCGTACTTGCGAAGCTTGTCGTGCAGGGTGGCCCGGCCGATGCCCAGCCGCCGCGCCGCGCCGCTGCGGTTTCCGCCCTCGATGCGCAGTGCGTCGAGCACCAGCCCCCGCTCATAGGCTTCGACCCGCTCCTTGAGTCCCGTGCCCGTGGGGGTGGCCTCCCCTTCCTCGCTCCGGGCCCCTTCGACCACGGGCCCCGCCGACGTGGCGCCAGCCGACCGGGGCGCGGACGTGGGCAGGAGGGAAAGGTCCAGCTCTCCATCGCTCGACAGGGCCACGAGGCTCTCCAGGGTGTTCTCCAGCTCGCGCACATTGCCCGGCCAGGGCAGCGCCACCAGCCGGTCGACGAAGCCCTCCGGCACCTTCAGCGGGCCGGTGTGGAACCTGTCGCTGAAGCGGTCCAGGAACATCCGCGCCAGCACGGGGATGTCCTCGGGACGCTCTCGCAGCGACGGCACGCGGAGCTGCACCACGTTGAGCCGGTAGTAGAGGTCCTCGCGGAACTGCCCCTCCGCGGCGCGCTTGCGCAGGTCGCGGTGCGTGGCGGCCAGGATGCGGACGTCCACCTTCACCGGCCGGTCTTCACCCACCGGGCGAACCTCGCCCTCCTGGAGCACGCGCAACAGCTTGGCCTGGAGCGGAGGCGCCAGCTCGCCGACTTCATCCAGCAGCAGTGTGCCGCCATCCGCCTCGCGAAACAGCCCCGGGCGGACCCGATGCGCTCCGGTGAAGGCGCCCTTCGAGTGACCGAACAGCTCCGCCTCCGCGAGTTCCTCGGTGAGGGCCGCGCAGTTGAAGCGCAGATAGGGCCCGTTCGCTCGCGGCGAGGCGCGCACCAGTGCCTCCGCCACCCGCTCCTTGCCGGTGCCGCTCTCCCCGGTGATGAGCACCGTCACGTCGCGAGAGCCCGCGCGTTGGACCATCTGCGCCAGCCGGCCCATGGGCTCCGAGGAGAAGACCATGGAGCGCGACAGGTTCAGCTCCCCCGTCAGTCGCTCGTTCTCATGCCGCAGTCGCACGGACTCCAGGGCGCGCGTGACGACGGCGAGCAGCTCATCCACGTCGAAAGGCTTGCGGAAGTAGTCATAGGCGCCCGCCTTCACCGCCTCCACGGCGAAGCGCTCCGAGCCATGCGCGGTGATGACGATGATGCGCGGCGCGTGGGGCACCACGCTGACCCGGCGCACCAGCTCCATGCCGTCCATCCGAGGCATGCGCAGGTCGGTGATGACCAGCTCGAACGGGCGCGCCGCCAGCTTCTCCAGCGCGGCCTCGCCGTCCTCCGCCTGCTCCACCTCGATGCCGGACAGGCTGCGCAGCATCTCCCGCAGGGTGAAGCGCACGCCCGCGTCATCGTCCACCACCAGCACGCGAGACACCGCGCCCGACTCACCGCGCATGGGCCACCTCGCGCACGTCCCGCACCGGGCCCAGGGTGTCCGCCGGAAGCTCGCGCGGCAACATCAACTCCGCCACACAGCCCCCCGACGCCTCGTTGCGCAGCGTCACTTCGCCGCCATGCTGCCGCGCCAGCGCCCGCGCCACCGTCAGGCCGAGCCCCGAGCCCTTCGACTTCGTGGTGACGCCCGCGTCGAAGGCCCGCGCGGACACCTCGGGTGACAGCCCCGCTCCCGAATCCCGAACGACGACGCGCACGTCGCCCACGCTCCCGGATTCGACGTCCACCATCACCTGGCCTCCTCGTGGACTCGCGTCGATGGCGTTGTGCAGCAGGTTCATCACCACCTGCTTCACCTTGCGCGGATCACACACGGCGACCACCTGCCCCTCGCCGCCCCGGGCCAGTCGCACGCCGTGCTCGGCGGCGAGCCCCTCGTGCAGCACCACGGCCTCGTCGCACAGCGCGCCCAGGTCCACCTCGCTGACCGACAACGGCACCAGCGGACGCGAGAAGTTGAGGAACTCCTCCAGGATGTCCTGCATGCGCGACACCTCGCCGGCCAGCACCTCCAGTCGCTCCTGGGGTTGCGCACGCCCGGGCTCGCGCCGCATGAGCTGCGTGAGTCCCTTCACCGTGGCGAGGGGATTCTTCAGCTCATGGGCAATCTCCCCCGACAAGGACTCCAGCGTGCGAGCGTGGGCGCGGTGCGTGGCGAACAGCTCGTCGCGCTGATGGAAGGACTCCGCCACCATGTCCTCGAAGGTTCCCCGGACGGCGGCGCCCACGATGTTGGCCACCACCACCAGGAGGAACATGCAGACCGCCACCGCGATGAGCAGCGCTCGCGGAGGCTCTCCCAGGAAGGACAGGTGCAAGGGCGGAGTCCACCCGAACAGATGCGCCGCCGTCAGCAGCGCCAGCAGCCCCAGCTCCTCCCCCATCAACGCGAGCCGCTGACGGGGCGGAAGCACCGCGGCGCCGACGAAGGCCAGCGGGAGCAGCAGCGGCAGCAGCGGACTGGCGAGCCCTCCCGTACCCCACGTCAGGCTCTGCTCCAGGAGGATGCCCAGCGACAGGTTGCCGGCGATGCTGCGCTCCGTGAGGCCCTCGCGCTCATACCGGCGCAACTCGAAGAAGAAGAACGACAGGGCTACCACCACCTGGACGGGCAACCAGATGCGGCGCCAGTGCGCTCCATCGCACAGGGTCGCGACCGAGATGGCCGCCATCAGCAGGAGGCCGCCATACGCACGCAAGCGCACCATGCGGCCGAAGATTCGGTCGATGTGCTTGAGCCGGAGGGCCTCGTAGCTGCGGCGGGTTCGCGGTTCCATGTCGCCCTGTCAGGCCGAGGTGTGCCCGGCCTGGATGCCCGCCCGACGCTCCAGATAGCGGCGGGCCAGCTGATTGATGTCGTCGTTCTCGAGCACCTTCTTCGGCGCTCCCAGCTCGGCGGTGGCCAGCATCGCCAGACCCACCGCCTCCGTGGTCGTCACGAACCTTGGAGCCACGGCCTTGAGCACCGGGTACAGCGGGCTGAGAACCTTGTAGAGGACCCGGTAGACCCGCGTCTTCGATTCGATGCCGTGCATCGGCCGGATGATGCCCGGACGGAACAGGTACACCGCGCGGAACGGCATCGCGGCCAGCGCGTTCTCCGTGCGCCCCTTGACGCGGGCCCACATCGAGCGCCCCTTCTCCGTGCTGTCCGTCCCCGCGCCCGAAACGAAGATGAAGGTCAGCTTCGGGTTCGTCCGCACCAGCACCTGGGCCGCCGCGAGCGTCAGGTCATACGTCACCCGTCGGTAGTCCTCCTCCTTCATCCCCGCCGACGACACGCCCAGGCAGAAGAAGCAGGCGTCATAACCGTCGAGCGAGGACTCCGAGGAGGCATCCAGGAAGTCCTTGAGCAGCATCTCGCGCAGCTTCGCGTGCTTCTGCCCCGTCTCCGCCCGGCCCACCGCGAGCACCTGCTCCACGTCGGGCGACAGCAGACACTCGCGCAGCACACCCTGCCCCACCATGCCCGTCGCACCGAAGAGGATGACCTTCATGGCTGACCTCCAGGCTGGTTCGCCGTCACCGGCGTCCCCATGCCCGTGGAGAGGATGGGATGTTGCGCCGCGGTCTCCCACGCCAGCTCCGGCCACCATCGCTCCCGGACACCCGCCGCTTCGACCTCCGGCTCCACACTCTGTCCAGGCCTGGGCAGCACCAACGTCACGGAGAGGCGCTCGGCCTCCGCTCGAGCCCGCTCGGCCGGCTCGGTCCACCCGTGGTAGGCAAGCCCGAAGAGGGCCCAGTGCACCGGAATCATGACCTTTCCCCGTAGCATCTGGTGTGCCAGCACGGCCTGCTCGGGACCGATGTGCCAGTCCGGCCAGGCGCGGTGGTACTGGCCCGTCTCAATCATCGTCACGTCGAAGGGCCCCAGGCGCTCGCCGATGTCCCGCATGGCCGGGAACAGGCCCGTGTCGCCCGAGTAGAATGCCCGGTGCTTGGGGCCGATGAGCGCGTAGCCGGCCCAGAGCGTGGCGTCCTTGTCGAACAGGAACCGCCCGGAAGCATGGCGCGCGGGGGTGGTGACAATCTCCAGCTCCCCGACACGGGTGCGCTCCCACCAGTCCATCTCCACGATTCGCTCGGCCGGAATGCCCCAGTACTCCAGGTGCGCACCCACGCCGAGCGGCACGATGAACACCACCTTGGAGTGCTTCGCGGAGTCCCTCAGCGCCAGGAGCGTGGGCCGGTCCAGGTGGTCGTAGTGGTCATGGGAGATGACCACCGCGTCGACGGGCGGCAGGTCCTCCAGGGCGATGGGCGGCGCGAACCACCGCTTGGGGCCCACCCAGGAATACGGCGAGACGCGCTCGCTCCACACCGGGTCCGTCAGGATGCGATGCCCGTCGATCTCCACCAGCTGCGAGGAGTGCCCCATCCACGTCACCCGCAGCCCCGTCGCGGGCGGCGTCTGGAAGCGCTGGGGGTTGATGGCCTCCACCGCCATCGGCTCGCCGGGGCTGGTGTGCGGGCTGACGTCGAACATCCCCGACATCATCTCCCCGAAGTGGTTCACCAGCGGCTGGGGGTTGTCGAAGTGCCCATCCTTCCACTGGGGCGAGCGCTCCATCCGCTCCCGCCGGGCCCCCGTCGCCTTCTTGCCGAAGCCCGTATAACCGTCCACGACGAGCACGAGGCTGCCCACCGCCAGCACCGCGCCCAAACCCATTGCTCCACGGCGCAGCACACGCCGCCAACCACGCGTCTTCATCGGGATGCTCCCAGGGGCATGCACAGCGCGCGGACCGCGACGCCGATGCCTTGAACGAATGCCTCACGCGTACCGCTGATGTACTTGAGCCCGCGCGCCGTCGCGTAGAGCGTGTCGGTGAGTTGCCGCGCGGTGAGGCCCGTGGACTTGTACGCGGCCACCAGCCCGGAGGCCCGCAGCACCTTCGCCACCGCCTCCTGGAACAGGGCTTCGAAGCGCATGGCCTCCTCGCCCAGCCCCATGGTGCTCAGGACCTCGGTCAGGTCCTTGGCGTCCGCGCCCACCATGCCGACGTAGCGGCCCACCCAGGCGTCGAAGCCCCGCACCAGCCGCTCTTCCAGCGGCAGGGAGACATCCGACAACCCCTCGCTGGCGCTCCGCAGCGAGGACTCCATCGCGTGCTGCAACGTCGCCTGGAAGAGCTCTTCCTTCGTCGCGAAGTGCAGGTACAGCCCCTGGCGGGACACGTCGGCGGCTCGGGCCACCTGGTCCATGGACGTCTTCCGGAAGCCGTAGCGCAGGAAGACATTGAGCGCCACGTCCAGCAGCCGGCTCCGCCGTGCGTCGTCCGGCGGTTTCTCGGGAGATTTCAGCTCGGTACCCATCTTGGACAGATTTGACAAGATGGACCCAGATTGTCAATTCAATCAACCCCTCGCGCGGGGCTGGGACTTCGGCTCAGCGCAGGCCGGCGCGGCCTCCGTCGAGCACCCGCAGCGAGCGCTTCGCCGGCCGACGGGCACCGGTGGAGGGCTTGTCCGTCTTGCCGCCCACGGCCTTCACGCCGCGCCGGGGGGCGGGCCGGGAG
>NZ_JABXEM010000341.1:0-10413 GCF_013372595.1 Myxococcus sp. AM011 | reverse complement strand
TCGCTATCCCCCGTCCATTTGCGCGGGTGACTTCATGGACACGCGCGCCCCTGCGGAGTCCCCGCCCGACCTGCTGAGCTGGGCACTGCACCTAGAATCTCCCGCGACGTTCGACGCGGACGCGATGACGGCGGCCCAGGAGCGATTGCACAACCTGGGCTTCCTCATTGAAGGCGAGCGCGGCGCACCCGGCCCCCGCACTCGCGCCGCAGTGCGCGCCTTCCAGCGCCACCATGGACTGACAGAGACAGGGCAGCTCGCCGACGTGCAACGCGAGCTGATTCGCCGCCACGACACCTGAGCCTCCCGCCATGGCACGCCTCGCACTCTCGGCCCATGTCGCGCTCACTCCTCCCAGTGGACGCAATCGCAACCGGCTCCGTCTCGCCAGCTTCGGCGTCACGGACTTCCGACTCTCCATCCCCGGTGGCGCGACGTCGCGCTTCCACCGCCCGGGACTTCCTTCAAATACTCCCGAGGCTCCCGAAGATGACTTCCACTTCGTGCCCGAAGTGGAGCCCGCGGAGCTGACGTACCAGCTCTCCAATGACGCCAACCTCGTGCGCGTCGGGCGCCTGGAGCTGTTCACCCGCCACGCGAAGAAGCCCCTGTGGACGCGAGACCTGTCCGCCGAGGAGCTCACGGGCGGCGAGCACCGCCTGCCCTGGGACGGCACCGTCACCGCGTGCGAGGCCTTTCCCGACGGCGTCGTCACCGTGGAGCACTCGCCCTACAAGCTCAAGCTGACGCTCCAGGGCTCGGGCCTCGCTGAGTGCCCCGTGGCCTGGACGTACTTCCATGTCCTGGTGGATGGGATTGAGCTGGAGCTCGGCGACTCCCGCGTGCTCTCGCGCCAGAGGGACCGCGACGTGGCCACCGCGCTCGGACGGCTTCCCTCCGAAGCGGAGCGCGCCGAGATACGCCTCGTCAGCAACCTCTTCAAGACGCGCAGCGCGGAGATGGGAGACGACACCGACTTCCAGCAATACCGTCGCGCCTGGGGCATGGGCCCCGACGTCCCCATCTTCGCCCGCGCGTGGCTCAAGGACTCACGGAACCGGCGCGTCGATGCACCTCGCGCGCTCGGCAAGGTGCGCTTCCTCTGGGACTGGGAGGACGAAGCCGAGGACCTCACTTCTCACTCGCCGCTGGCCCGCGCCTATCTGGAGCACGCGCTGGCGCGCCAATGCCAGACATCGCGCCCCAAGGGCGACAACGCGCATCGCGACGTGGGCGGCAAGCGGGGCCAGCCCAGCGCCACGGTGTTCCCAAGGCAGACCGGTTACACACCCCGGGCCGAGCCCCAGGACGGTGAGTTCCCCTTCCGCGTCGTCCCCTGCACGAAGCGCAAGTGGGCGGCGTACAGCCTGCCGTGGACGAGCGGCGCCTTCGCGGGACGCACGGGCGTGTTGTTCCAGCCCTCGCGCATCGCCGGAGATGCGTGGCGCGTGACGGTGCAGCTTGCCTATGACAAGCGGAAGGATGGCGGTGTCGTCCTGGACGTGGAGGACGACGCGCCCCTCCCCGCCGCCGTGAGAGCCCGCACCGGCATCTTCGAGTCCTGGCGCGAGGTCCACATCGCCCGGGTCCTTCGGAAACATCCGAGTGTCGTCGGCGTCAGTCTGGCGGACGTCCAGCAACGCTTCGCCCGGGCCTTCCTCCGACTGGAAGACCGCAGCGGCGGCGTCACCGCGATGGACGCCCTCACCTACAACGCACGCATCGCCCGTGCCGTCGCCGCCATGCCGCCGGAGGTCCGCGCCGCCATCGACCCCTTCGTGGACCAATACGCCGCGGGCCCGCATGCCCTCACATTTCGCACCTACCCGAACTTTCTCGACGAAGTGAAGCGGCGGCGCGGCGGAAGTCGCACGCTTGTGTCTCGTTGGCTTCTGCCCGGCGCAATCGCGAGCACGGACAACAAGGAACACGCGTACCATCGTCTCTGTAAGGACTGGGCGAAGAGCATCCTGGTCATGGCCTTCGACGAGCCCACCGGTGACACGCCAGGCATCGTGCTCTTGCAGTTCGACGGCCTCTACAACCTGGAGACAGAACCCGGGGGCAGTCGAGTCAATGGATTCTCCCAGGAGTTTCCCACGCAGGACCGCGCTCGCTGCGCCGTCGTGCAATGCGGAACCGCGAGGAACTACAGGGGCGGGGCCAACTCGCTCGTGCAGACCATTGCCCACGAGGTCGGCCATCAACTCTTCCTGCCGCATGCCCCCTTCCCCATCCACCGCGTGCCCACGGGAGCCGTGGTTGAGCAACATGACCAGGACGGGACTGACTGTCTGATGGGTTACGACTTTTCGGTGGAGCGAAGGTTCTGTGGCATGTGCCTGCTACGACTGCGGGGCTGGAACAAACAAGCGCTGAGCAGCATCGGAAGTCGGAACGCCCGGCCATGAGCCCGATTCTCCTTTCCTGCCACGTGGTCCTCGTGTCGATCACGCTCGCGAGCACACCGCCCCGCCCCACCGCGGGCACGCCGAGCACTCCTGCTGGAGGTTCCTCCGTGCGCATCCAGTTCAAGCTGTCCAAGGAGCGCTTCACCGCCATCGAGGACCGCAGCCTGCGCCTCACCCTGCGCAACGAAGGCACCGCGCCGGTGGAGCTGGCGGACCCCTTCCGCAACTCCGATGCCACGCTCACGTACACGCTGACGGGCCCCGAGTATCCCCAGGGCCGCAGCGCCAACGGACGCGAAGTCACCCTGCGCAATCCAGACAACGCCGTCGGGCCCGAGGCCGCCCCGCGCGTGCGGCTCGGCGCGGGACAAGCGCTCGAGTCCGTGCTGGAGCTGCACGAGTGGCTCCCCGTCACCCAGCCCGGCCGCTATCGCCTGGAGGCGCGGCTGGAGCAGCCGTCCCTCACGGTGAAGTCCACGCCCGTCGAGTTCGACATCGTCGCGTCCACGCCGGGCCCCGCGTCCCTGGGCTGCGACGTGGCCGCCGGATATCACAGCAGCGTCATGGCCACGTGGATCCAGGACATCGAAGGTCGGCCGATGCTCGTGGCCGGCGTCTACGCGGACGCGACGGACGACAGCGAGTGGGGCGTGCGGTGGCGACCCGCGACGATACTAGGCCCCGTCGAGCCCGGCTCCAGCGATGCCCTGGCACCGTGGTCCAACAACACGCAGGGCGCGCCGTGTGTCGACTGGGTGGTCTGGCGCAACGGCGCCTCGGTCATGGCGCTGGCCTCGCCCGCCACCACCGAGCATCCGTTCCGCATCGACCTGGAAGCGCCTCCCGAGCACCTGGTGCGCCCACCGCTCCAGACGGCCTCTGGAGCGCTCTTCATCCCCGTCATCGCCGCGGGCGGGCGCGAGCTTCGCATGCTGCGCTTCCACTCCACGGTGGATGCGACGGAAGTCACGCCCGGGCGCGAGGTCGGACGCGTGCGCCTTCCGGCACGGCCTGTCGCCTCGCGTGCCACCATCCAGCCCGACTCGATGGGTGACGCCATCAGCGTGGTGCTCGTCGATGACACCTCCGAGGGGTTGGACCTGCACCTCGTGCGCACCCGACCTGGTGGAGGGCTCACCCGCGTGGCCAGCACGCGCCTGCCCGGGTTGAGCGCGCTGCCTGGCTCGGAGCCGGGATTGTGGATCGACCCGGCGGGGCGGCTGAACGTCGCGCTGATCGCCCTGTCCTTGAAGCACCCGCGCAGGGCCATGCTCGCGCAGGTGCGCTACCGGCCGGATGGAAGACTGGAGGCGCCTCCTCGGGTGAAGGCCGTGGCGGAGCTCCCCGCGCCTGCTCGCGCGGCCATCGCCCGGTTCCACCCGGAGGACCTCCGCCAGGGGGCGCTGTTCTGGGCCATCCTGCTGGAGGATGGACGCCTGCTGAGCCCCTCCAGCCCGAAGCAGGAGCGCCTGATGACGCCCCGGCATCCGGTGGCCCTGCCGCTCGAGCTGTACCCCGCCCGGGACACGTATGTGCTCACGGTGGACCCGGTGCTGGGAGCGGCGTTCGAGCAGCTGCGCTGACGCCGTGACGGATGCCCACCTACAGCCCAGGCGGCGGGGCGGGCGTCCGGCGCTCAGGTTTCGCTGTCCAACACAGGCCCGGTAGCGCTAGGTAGAGACGGCTCCCGGGAGTTCCGATGACCGCCGCCCTGCTGTCCCTGACCCTTGCATTCGGCCTCATCACCGGCCAGTTCGCGCCCCAGCAGGGGGCGAGCGAACCCCTCGCGCCCGAACTCGAGGTCCGCGTCCAGAAGCTCGGCAAGACGTTGCGCTGCGCGGTCTGCCAGGGCCTCTCCGTCTCCGACAGCCCCTCCTCCATGGCGCGCGCCCAGCTCGACATGGTCCGCGAGCTGGTCTCCGAGGGGAAGAGCGACCAGGAGGTCATCGACTTCTTCGTGTCCCGCTACGGCGAGTGGGTGCTCCTGGAGCCCAAGGCCGAGGGCTTCAACTGGTTCGTCTGGCTGGGCCCCGTCGCGCTCCTGATGGTGGGTGGGTTCGTCATCTGGAGACAGGTCCAGCAAGGGCCGCCCGCGTCACAGGTGCCCGCCACGGCGGCCGACACGGCCACGCCTTCCGCCCCCACGCCGGGCACTTCTACCGCGGCGGATGACGCCGACCCCTACCTCCAGGCCGTGCGCCGGGAGCTGGAGCGCTAAGCCATGCAGCAACAGCCGACCAACTGGTTGCCCGGTATCATCGTCCTCGCCGTGGCCTTCGTCGCCGCCGCCGCGTGGCTGCTCTTCATGCGCCGCAAGGGCGCGCTCTCCACGCCCGAGCCCAAGGATGGCGTCCTCGATGACTTGAGCCAGCGCGCGCAGTCGCTCATCGACCAGCTCCGCACGCTGGAGGCCGACAAGCACAACCTGGCCGCCGAGCAGTACGCCACGGAGAAGTCCCGCCTGGAGCACGAGGCCGCCGCGGCCTTCCGCGCCAAGGACGAGCACCTCAAGCGCAAGGCGGCCAGTGGTGGTGAGCCTCGGGCCCGGACGCACCAGGCGCCCGCGCCCACGGGTTGGTCGGCGCGCAATCCGCAGTTGTCGGGCGCGCTGTGGGGCGCCGGCATCGTCCTGTTCTTCGGCGGGCTGGGCTACCTGCTCGTCTCCGAGCAGCAGGCGCGCACGGATGGTCAGGAGGCCACGGGCCGCATGCCTCCGGGTGCTCCCGCGCAGGCGCAGGGCCAGCAGGGCGGCATGATGGGTTCGCAGCAGGAAGGCGCGGAGATGACCGAGGCCCGCGCTCGGCTGGAGACGAACCCGTTCGACCTGGACGCCGCGTCCATGCTCAGCCACGAGTTGATCCGTCGCCAGGCGTTCGACGAGGCCGCGACGGTGACGGCCAAGGGCCTGGCGGTGGACCCGTTCCACGTCGAGCTGCGGGTGCACCGTGGCGTGCTGCGCGCCACCCGGGGAGACCTGGAGGGCGCCGAGGCCGAGCTGACCGAGTTGGTCAACACGTGGCCCGACGCGCAGGAGGCGCTCATCTTCCTGGGAAGTCTGGCGCTGCGCCGCGACGACAAGCCCAAGGCGCTGGAGCACTTCGAGCGCTTCTCCGTCGAGGTGCCGCGCAACATGCAGCCTCCGCAGCTCGGGGCCGCCATCGCGCAGCTCCGCTCGGAGATCTCCGCGATTCCGTGAGGGACCTGGGCTTCCTCACGGGAAGCCCCTGGGGTTGAAGTCGCTGTTGATTCGGGCCCGTGAGTGGACGGGCTCGATGCGACGCACGTCAGTTGAGCGTGCCGCACTCGGCGATGCGCTGCACCCGCAGCGCGGCAAGACGCTCCAGCTCCGCCGCCGCTTCGGGTCCTTCCAGCATCGCCACCGCGCGGGCAATCGCGTCCAGGGTGGACATCCCGGACGGGTGCGTGGGCTCGCGGAGCATGAGCATCCCGGACTCGGGCGCGGGGAGGACGAGTCTGGGCAGCGTCCGGAGCACGGGGATGCGCTGAGACATCCGCCGGGCCTGGGACCAGCTCCCATCCAGCACGACGAGCTGTCGGGGCGCGGGAGCATCCGGCGGTGCCGGAGGACCATCCGGGAAGAGCATCCACGTGCCCGGCTCGGAGAGGACGGCCGTGTCGAAAGACTCGTCCGGTGCGCCGTAGGTGAGCAGCTTCGCGTTCGACAGGGCCAGCGCGGCGACACGCCCGGTGTTGCTCTTCTTCCATGTCTCCACGACGTGCTGGAGCAGGACGATGCGGGTGCGCGTCTCCACCCGGGGAATCTCGGCGCAGAGGCACAGGTGCTGCGAGAGGTTGCAGCGGTCACAACGGGGCCGGCGGAAGACAGGGACAGACATCCTCCCGCATCCTGTTCCGTGGGCCGGGCGAAGAGAAGCGCTCGTTCAGTCCCGGTGTCTTTCCGCCTCCCGGAAGAACTGGGTGAGCGAGTAGTCCAGCAGCGACTTGTGTGACTGCATGTATCGACGAGCCCGGAGGAAGGGCAACCAGACACGCGTGCCGACGCTGACCTGGGACTCCTCCAGCTTCTGGCGCGGAACCCACGTTCCGCCCAGCCGTCGGACCAGGATGCCGCCCAGATAGGCGCCCAAGGCCGGCACGGTGTGCTCGTCGATGAGCTCTCGCGTGTAGCGCTCCGGGAAGTTCTCTCTCCAGAAGTAGAAGTCGAGGTCCGTGAGAGACTCGGGCGTTGCTTCGAAGATGCTTGGCACCTTGGTATGCAACGCCGCCACGAGGCTTTCAGACAGGTCGCCGTACTCGTCTCGGACGCGCTCCGGGCCTTCCACGTCCGCTGGAAGCACGGCTGGGAGCCACTCGTCTGGCACGGGCGGCCGGAAGGCGTTGAGCTCAGCAATCTTCCGCTGCCGCTCGCTGATGGCGACCTCATCTGGCAGCCGTGACAGGAGCGGGGCCAGGTCCGCGTGGAAGCGAGGTTCCACCGGAGCAAGCGCGGCGCTGCGCTCTTTCAGGGTGCGCAGCACCGTGTCGAAGTCGAGGTCCGGTCGGAGGTGGACATGCGCGCGGGCCTGGACCCCGCGGGCCTCGTCACTGGCGAAGTCGGCGGCAGTGGGCCACAGCACCAAGAGGACGGAGCCGTTCGGAAGTTCTTCCACGAGGTGCGCGGGAGTCGAAAGCATCCTCTCGCGGCCTACCGTCTCCACCAGCTTCGGGCCGAAGACGTTGAGCCAATACAGCTCGTAGATCTTGTCGAATCCGTCGCGCTGTTCGGTCTCATCGTCACGGCCGAAATTGGGCGCGCCCGACAACTGATCGTCGGCCATGCTGTGCGCCAACGTATATGAAGTCGGGTAGCGCGCAGCCCACGAGCGAACCAGTTCCACGAACATGCTGCACCGCTCAGAGCCGGCGAAAAACGAAGTGGGTTGAACATATAGACTGATGTTCAAACGTGGCCGTCGGGTAGCGAACCCGACGTATAGCGTCATGGATACAGCCGGAAAAGACGAGCGGTACAGTTCGATGGAGGTACTCTTGTCTCGTCGCTCTTCGGCTAGCGCCTCCCATATTGAATCACGCGAGTACTTACGCTTTCGCTTCCCTGCGACGACATCCGGCATCCAATCGCCCGCATACTCTTCAAGTGCCTGAAACATGAGTGCAAGCTCATGTTCAAACGGGGCCTGATGGTCGAAGGTTCCCTCGAAAGAAAGTCGCAGGCTGTCTTGTGCGTCCAAGTCTTTCAGGGTCAGCGATTTCATCGAAACAGAACCTCCACTCCCTCTACTTCGCCCTTGACGGCATCCAAGGCAGTCCTCAATTCACGAACGTCTGCGGGTTTGAGCCTACCACCCTCGTAGACCAATCGAACCCTCTGCACTTCTACCATCCGCTCAAGCCCTGGCCTGCGGATGTCCAGCTTCTCGCCGTAGTACCTCCAAGCATTACGCGCGTCCGCGGTCATCAGCGAAGCCAGCGCGTTCGGAGCCAGCGAACTCAGGTCTCGGCTCTTGAAGCTGAAGGTCTCCACACGAGGTGACTGACCAGGAGGAGGTCGCGCCTCGATGACGAGCACGTCCGCGAAGCGCAGGTCCGCCTTCGCCACCCCCACGTGCGTTTCGATGCGGGGCTTCTCGAAGTCCTTGAGCCAGCGCCGCTGCGCCCGCGGCAACGCCGCATCTGCCTCCAGGAGGACGACCATGTCCCGCTCGAAGGCCAGGCCCCGCACAAACAGATCGCGCACGAACTGGTAGCCGGCCCACTGCAGCGGTCCCTTGGACGCCATGCCCTGCTCGATTTCGGCGGCCCTCTTCTCCAGATAGAACAGGTAGTCCGACCAGTGTGGATGCACCTCGGCACCAGGAGGCGCGGTTTTCAGGAGCGCCTCGCGATGTTTCTTCAGGGCAGCCACGTCCATCGACAGGCGTGCCCCTCCAGCCTCGGACTCCACCTGCCGGAACTTCGCCTCCGCCACCTCGGCGGGGATGCCGACCGACTCGGGCGGCAGCGAGGGCCTGCCGCTTCTCGTCCCGGCTCCGCCCCTGTTTGACGTGCCCCTCGAAGGCCCGCCATACCGCACCGCCAACGTGGCCTGCGCTTGAGCTGGGTTGCCTCGTGCCTCATGGAGGGCCAGCGCCCCGGCCTCGCCCCACTCCGCCACCAGGAGCGCCGCCTCCCGGCTTTGCTGGACGTGACGGGCCAATTCGCTCACCGCGCTCCCGCCCGCCTGCGCCTCCAACCTGTCGAGCACGGTCTTCAGCGCTTCCGCGCGAGACACTGTCGCCTGGAGCCGCGCCCCCTCCCTCCTCGCGAAGCCAGCTTCACGGAAGGCGCGCGCG
Source organism: Myxococcus sp. AM011 (assembly GCF_013372595.1). Lineage (NCBI taxonomy): Bacteria > Pseudomonadati > Myxococcota > Myxococcia > Myxococcales > Myxococcaceae > Myxococcus > Myxococcus sp. AM011. Next base: position 1,688 of record NZ_JABXEM010000341.1, on the reverse strand, counting down.
CCCGTTCCTCCCGCGTACAGGCCCACCATGAGGGCCGCGGGCGCCAACTGCCGCGTGGCTGCCTCGTAGTCTCCCTTCGCGAGTGAAGCCCCGCCTTGCGCCGTGCCGGCCGCCAACGCGTAGAAGCCCAGCGGCACGCCGAAGGTGAGGTGGTCGAACGACGCCAGGGCCACGTTGCCTGGCGCGAAGGCCCCCAGGTACTGCGCCTTCTCCACCGCCCAGTACGCCTCGCGGTACGGCGGCGGTAGCTGCCGAGGCAACGAGGAGGCCTCCACGCTTCGACTTCCACCGACAAGGGGAATGGACGAGGCGACGTCATCCGCTGCCTTCCCCAGTCCCCGTGCGATATCGCTGGCGCGGAAGTCCCTCTCCGAGAAGTCCTCCAAGCGCAGGCCCCTCCACTGCAGCTCCGCGTGGACGCCCTCCATGCCTCCCAGGGCGCGCTTCAGCAGCTTGTCCTCGGCCAGCAGGCGCAGCACGTCCCGCACCTCGTCGTCGAAGGCCGTGTGGAGGACGAAGAGGGCGAGGACCTCCGCCTGGCCCAGGCCGTACTTCTCGGCGGCGGTGGCGAGGAAGACGACACGCTTCTTGAGGAGAACACTGGCGGCTTCGCCTTCCAACGGGCCCAGCGCGCCCAGCCGGACGGCGTTCCAATCCGAGAGGGACGCCACCAGTTGGGGCATGTCCACCGTGCGCTGCAAGGCCAGGAAGGCCGCGGGCGTGGTGCACCCCAGGAAGGGCGCCAGCACCTCCTCGTCCGTGGACAGGAGCGGCCATCCAGAGGGCACCTCTCCACAGGCGACAGACCTGACGTCGACGACGGGCAAGGCCGACGTCTCACCTCCACTGCGAACCACTCCCGGAGCAACTGACGGGGCTCGACGGCGGTGCAGCAACGGCCCGACTTCGGCCTCCACGTTGGAGACGTCCTCGGGCGCGTCATCTCTTGGAAGGCTCGCGACGGCGCTGTTCCCCAGCGCCGACATGGGCATCCGGGACGAGAGGGACGAGAGCGTTGCCCCCGGCCCATTCCGAGCGGGCCTCGATGCACACCCCACGGTGAGGAGCGCCACAACCAACGACAGGCCGACTCCGCTCCACGGCAGCCGATCAGCGCGCATTGTCCACCCCCATTCCCACGGCCGCGAACGCCCCCGGCCGCAGCGTCCCTTCCATCGTGGGAAACAACAGCGTGCCGCCCTGCCCCATCGCGTACAGCCGCCCTCCGAGGAATCGCCACCGCGCCTCACCCGAGACGAGGTAGCGCGCTCCCGCCTGGCCCATGCCTGTCGCCTGTCCCCTCAGTCCCAGACTCAAGTCCTGACGGAGGAATCGCGCCTCCACGCGCCCATCCACGTCGACCCGGCCCCAGGTGAAGGTCTCCACGCCCAAGGAGAGGAAGAGGTGTCGCCGCCGCATGCCATTCAGGAGCACCGCGTCCCAACCGAGAATCACCTCGCCGTAAACCGAGGCTCCCTCCGGAAAAGACGCCTCCGCCAGCGGCACCGCGGACGGGCCAGCCACCTGGAAGCGCGACAGCTCGTAGTCCGGACCGAAGGCGCCCTGCCGGAATCCTCCGCGTTGCAGGCGGCCCTCCAGGCGCGCTCGCACCTCCAACGTCGGCGACACGGCCTCCACTCCCAAACCCGCCACCGCGCCCCACGCACCGCCCTCACCAGGTCGTCCGC
>NZ_JABXEM010000340.1:0-10452 GCF_013372595.1 Myxococcus sp. AM011 | reverse complement strand
GTGCTGGAGGGGGCGGGATGAAAAGATGGGGTGGCCCATGGCCTTTCCCTCACCGCATGACTTGCCCGCCGAGGAGGCGCCGCCGCTGGCGCCATCCGCTGCGTCCCTGTCGCTGCTGAGCATTCCGGGAGACACACCCGAGGCCACGGATACCTATTGGCTGACCCACGTCTACCAGGGGGACCGACTCCCGCAGTTCACCCTCCGCTCGGTGCTGCTGGGCGCGGGCATCGGCGTCATCACCTGCGCCACCAATCTCTACATGGGCCTCAAGACGGGGCTCGCCTTCGGCGTCGCCGTCACCGCCGCGTTGCTCGCCCATACCTCGCATGGACTCCTGCGTCGGCTCACTCCAGGACTCGCCGGCGCGCCCCTGTCTCCACTGGAGACCTGCAATGCACAGGCGGTCGCCTCTGCCGCGGGCTATGCCACGGGCGGCGCGCTCGTCTCCGTGCAAGGCGCCTGGCTGATTGTCACCGGCCAGCATCCCTCCGGGCCGACGCTCCTCGCATGGACCTTCTTCCTCTCCGCGCTCGGAGTCCTCTTTGCGGTTCCCTTCAAGCGACAGCTCGTGGACCGCGAGCAGCTTCCCTTCGCCTCCGGCGCCGCCGCCGCCACCACCATTCGCACGCTGCACTCGACGGGGGCTGAAGCCGCGCCTCGGGTGCGGCTGCTGGGATTGGGAACCCTGTTGTCCGGGCTCATCACCGCGGCCCGTGACGGGTGGGGACGGCTTCCCGCATCGATTCCCTTCCCGGGCTCGTGGGGGGGCGTACCCCTGGAGCGGCTGGGCTTCGGCCTGGACATGAGCCTGTTGTCCGTGGGCGCGGGGGCGCTGCTCGGGCCGCGCATCACGACGTCGCTGATGCTGGGAGCGCTCATCATCCACGGGCTCGTGGCTCCTCGCGTGTTCGGCTCCGGCCTTGTCTCCGTGGAGAAGGGGGACTTCTTCGAGTGGTGCCTGTGGCCTGGCGCGGCCATGCTCGTCACGGCGTCGTTGCTCCAGTTCCTGCTCGAAGCTCGCATCCTGCGACGCGCCTGGTGGGGGATGTTCTCCCGTCGCGCCTCGCCGCCGCATCCCGTGGATGCCTTGCAGGTGCCGCGCACCTGGCTCCTCGCGGGCCTCGTCGTGGTGGTGCCTGCGACCCTGGTCGTCGCGAATCGCGGCTTCGGGGTTCCCCTCGCGCACGCGGCGCTCGCCATCGCGATGTCCTTCGTCCTGTGTCTCATCTCGTGTCGTGTCACGGGCGAGACGGATGCCACTCCCGTGGGCGCGCTCAGCCAGGTGACGCAAATCACCTATGGCGTCCTGCTGCCCCACCAGGTGAATGCCAACCTCGCCACCGCGGGCATCACCGTCAACTCGGCCTCGTCGTCGGCGGACCTGCTCACCGACCTGAAGACGGGACACCTGCTGGGTGCGAATCCCCGCCGGCTGTTCCTCGCGCAGTTGATCGGCTCGGGGGTGGGCGCGCTCGCGGTGGTGCCGCTGTTCTTCCTGCTCGTGCCGGACCGCGAGGCACTGGGGGGCGAGCGCCTCCCCGCGCCCGCCGCCTTCGTCACCGCGAGCGTCGCGCGTGTCTTGTCGTCGGGGCTGGGCACGCTGGCACCCGCGACTCGCGCCGCCGTGGGTTGGGCCGCGCTCGCAGCCGTGGTCCTCGTCCTCGCGGAGCGGCTGCTCCCTCCTCGTGCGCGACGGTGGGTTCCCTCGCCGCTGGGCATGGGGCTGGCGTGCCTGCTCGCACCTTCCTCCTCGCTGAGTCTGTTTCTCGGCGGGCTTGTCGCCGCGCTGGTGGGATACGTGAAATCCACGACAGCGGAGGGCCGCATGGTGACGTTGGCCGCGGGAGTCATCGCGGGCGAAGGGCTGGTGGGCGTCGGCATCGTCCTGGTTCAGGCGCTCTGGTAGCGTCACGTTCCACCGATGCGCTGTCCGAACTGCCACCGCCGCCTTTCGCCGGGCGCGGCCTGTCCCGTGCACGGTTCGCGAGCCCCTGGCGGTCCTTCCAGCGAAGGCCTGTCACTCGCGGACGTTCCTGGCGTGCGCGTCGCCGCGCCGCTGGGCAGCGGAGGCTTCTCGCAGGTCTTCACCGCGTATCGGGACTCGGACGGGCGCGAGGTGGCCCTGAAGCTGGGACATGGGCCGCATCAAGAGCGCTTCGCGCGCGAGGCCACCGCGCTTCGCCGCGTGGGGCCTCCCACCGTGCCGGAGCTGCTCGAGCATGGCGTGGTGCGCGGACGTCCCTTCCTGGTGATGGAGCACCTGCACGGGCAGACGCTCGCCGCGTGGATGGCGGCGCTGCCTGGCGCGGGCGCGGCGTCGCTGCCCCACGTCCGGGAGATGCTCCGAGGCCTGTGCGCGGCGCTGGAGCGGACGCATTCGGTGGGCGTCGCGCATCGCGACCTCAAGCCGGAGAATGTCTTCTTGCGCGAGGGAGGCACGCTCAGCCTCCTCGACCTGGGCCTCGCGCGTTTCTATGACGTCGAGGGGGATGACGCAGAGGACGACCTGCCTCCAGGCGTGACGCCCGCGGGGCAGCGGTTGGGCACGCCGCTCTACATGTCTCCGGAGCAATGTCTCGACGCCCGGCTCGCCAGCACGTCGGCCGACATCTACTCGCTCGGCGTCCTCCTCTTCGAGTTGCTCACCGGCGCGCCGCCCTTCGTCGGGAGTCCCGAGCAGATCCGCCACGGCCACGTCAGCCTGCGGCCGCCCCGGGTCTCCGAGCGTTTCGCGGTGCCGCCCGCGCTCGATGAGGTGCTCCGCACCTGTCTGGCCAAGGCCCCCACGGAGCGCTTCGCCCGCGCACCCGACGTGCTCGCCGCCTTCGATGCCGCGTGCCACGTCGCCGTCTCCACGAGCATCGTCCCGCCCGTCGACGTCCCCAGCGTCGCGGCGACTCCTCTCACGAGCTCGGGTCCGCGACATGTTGCCCTGCTGGGGCTCCAGTCCTCGCTGTCCGTCGACGCGGTGCTGGCCGCCATCGAGCCCCAAGGAGGCGTCGTCGCGCGCGTGAGGCGCGGCGGCTATGTCCTCGCCTTCGCCGAGTCGCTCACCGCCGAGGCGAACGTTCGCGCGGGTGCGCTCTCCGCGCGCCGACTGGTGGAAGCGGGGGAGTCCTCGGCCGTCCTCCACCTCGCGGAGCTGCATGTCTTCGCGGGGACGTCCACGCTGCGCCTCGCGGGCCCCGCTCTCGATGCGCCGGGCGACTGGTGGCCCGTGGAGTGGGTGCCAGGCGAGACGCGGGTCACCGCCTCCGCGGCGGCGCGACTGGAGCCCGGTGCCACCGAGGCCGTGAGTGCCCCCGCGCCGCCCGTCGCTTCACTGTCCACGGGTGGACGACTCCGGCTGTTGGACCGGGGCATGTCCAGCTCCGTGTCGGAGCCGCCTCCGCTGGTGGGGCGCGAGTCGCTGGTCGACCTGCTGGAGCACGAGGCCACGCGCTGTCTCGCGCAGGGCGTGCCCGGCTTCTCGGTCCTCACCGGTGACGTGGGTCAGGGCAAGTCGCGAGTCATCGAGGCGCTCGCGATGCGACTGGAGGCCGCGGGGCGTGCCCAGGTCTTCCGCCTGCGCGCGGCGGCTCCGGATGTCTCCGCGCCGGAGGCCCTGCTGGACGCGCTGCGAGCCTCCGTCGGCGAGGGCGCGTCGCCGCTCCCCGAGATTCCGCGCTCCGGGCCCATTCCCCTCGCCGACGCGCGCCACGCCGCCGCGCGGTGGCTCGCGGAGGCGCTCCGACATCGCGCGCGGGAGACGCCTCGCGTGCTGTTGCTGGACGACGCCCACCTGGCCGACCCCACCAGCCTGGACGCGCTGGAGGTGGCCACGCTGGCGGGCGCGCGCGCTCCGCTATGGGTCTGCGTGGTGGCGCGTCCCGCGCTCTTGGGCTTGCGTCCCCACCTGGGCGAGCGCAGCGAACACGCGTCGCGACACGTCCTTCCTCCACTGCCTCCCGACGCGAGCCGCGCGCTGCTTCAGCACCTGCTTCGTCCCGCCGAGCACATCCCCGAGCCCGTGTTGGCGCGTCTGGAGCAACTGGCCCAGGGCGTGCCCCTGTCGCTGGTGGAGCTGGCCGTGGCGCTGCGGACCGCCGGCGCGCTGCGCGCCTCGCCCGGCGGAGGTTGGTACATCGCCCCGGATGTGCTGCTGGACGTCTCGGTGACGCCTCTCTTCCAGCGGCTCGCCACGCGCGTGCTCGCGGGACTGCCCGATGCCCACGGCGTGCTGGCGCGCCTGTGCGCGGTGCTGGGCTCCGAGCTGGATGTCGCTCGCGTGGACGCGGCCCTGCGACACCTGGAGCCTCGCGAGGAGTTGGTCGGCGTGGCCACCGCGCTGGACGCGGGCGCCGGGCTGCAGCGACTGGTGCGCGCGGGCCTGCTGCGCCCCATGGGCCTGGGCCGCTTCGCCTTCCGCCATCCGTTGCTGCGCGAGGCGCTCGAGGCGCTCCTCCCTCCCGCGACGCGCCGCACGCTGCATGCCGCCGCGCGTCTGGCCACTCCAGGCACGTCACCCGCCGAGCGCCGCCGTCGCGCCCACCATGCCGCCGCTTGTGGCGCGCACGAGGAGGCCGCCATCGCCTTCTTCGTGCTGGCCGAGGAGGCACGCCGCGCCCATCAATCCGTGGAAGCGGAGCAGCACTACACCCGCGCGCTCTCGCTGCTGCCGGAGGAGGACAGCGCGCGACGGGCGCTCGCGCTGGCGGGCCGCGGACGCGTGCGTCACCGGCTCCAGCGCTTCCATGAAGGCATTGGAGACCTGACCGCCGCGCGCGCCCTGGCCGAAGGCCGTGGCGACAAGTCCCTGCCCGTGGACCTGCTGCTGGAGGAGGCCACCGCGCGCGATTGGATGGAGGACGTGGACGGCTCGACGGCGTGCGCGCGCGAGGCGTTGGAGCGAATCGAGCGGCTTGACGACCCGCGCCTGTCGCTGCGCTGCTCGCTGGCTCGGGGGCGGCTGCACGTGCGCCAGGGAGAGTGGGGCTCGGCGGCGCGCATCCTCGCCTCCGTCGTCGAGGGCGCTGAAGGGGCTCGCGAGCACGAGACGCTGGTGGTGGCCCTGGCGATGCTGGGCTCCGCGTTGACCTTCCTTCAGCGCACGGAGGAGGCCTCCGCTCGCTTCGAGGAGGCCGTGAGTCGCTGCGAGGCCGCTGGCGACTCGCTGCACCTGGCCGCCACCCTCATCAATCGCGTGCTGCTGTGGCTGGGGCAGGGGGACGTGGCGCGGATGGAGGAAGACCTGCGTCGCGCCATGGGACTGGGGCGCGAGCTGGGCCATGCCCAGGTGGAGCGCTGGTCCACCTTCAACCTCGCGGAGGTGCTCTACATGCAGGGGCGGCTGGAAGAGGCGCTGCCCCTGGCGCGTCGCGCGCACGAGCTGGGAGTGCGCTTCTTCCTGGATCATCCGGTGCCCCTGGATGCCTTGCTGCTCGCGCGCATCGGCGCCGCGCTCGGAGATTTGGACGAAGCGTCCCGGCAGCTTCGCTGGATTGAGTCCCACTGCCCCCCGGCCTCCCTGCCTCCCACCGCCGTCATGCGCCGGCTCGTGGAGCTCCAGGTGCGCGAGGCCAAGGCCGGTGCGGGCGAGCACGAGGCCAAGGCCTGGCACGCCCTGGAAGCCGAGGCGCGGGAGCTGGCCTCCCCCGACGAGAAGGCGGAGCTGCTGCTCCAGGCCGCGCACTCGGCCTTCGCCGCCCGCAGGTTGGCCGAGGGGCTCGCCTGGCTGGCCCAGGCGGAGAGCGCCGTGTCGGCCGCTCCCCTATGGCGCCCCCGCCTGACGGTCCTCCAGGACGTGGCGCGGCGGGTGTAGCGCGTGGCGCTACAAAAACGCTCCGCCGTGTGACTCTCCCCGCCACAGCGGACGACCCGTCAGGGCGGGCTCTCAGGGCGGCAAGGTGACCGGCGGCGGGCTGGCCTGGGGCGTGCTTCTGTGAGGGGGTATTTCGCTGATTGCGTGTTGTTCACTGGAGGAGCGTCCATGGGTGTCACTGTCCGTCGCCCCCCGTCGGGAATCGTGTCCGTGCTGTTCGTGGTCCTGGCCGGCTGTGTTGGGGGCGAAGGTGTGCCCTCCAGCCTTCCGGAGGCCGAGGTGGGCGAGAGCCAGGCGGAGATTCGCATCGCCAACTCCCTGTCCACGGACGCGCTCGTCCTCAACGCCATTGGCACCAACCCCGTGGCGAACGGGTTGTTGGCGACGTCGAGGCTGACGGCCCTCTTCAGCGCGGCGGGTGGAGACCCGCGCATCCTCAAGCAACTGCATGACCCCGACGCGCAGAAGTTCATGGAGTACCTGGTGAGCTGTGCGCTGGGGCCCAACCAGGTGCTCTGGTACTACAACCCGCGAGGTCCTACTCCCGGCCCCCGAGTCTGGGGTGGCAAGGCGGGACTGTGCACGAGCTGGCTCAACTCGGCGCCCTCGGAGGCGTGCCTCAACCGCGTCTCGGGGTGTCTCCTGTCGCGCAACAACGCGCTGGGCCGTCGCGTGGAGCTGTCCATCCGCGGCGAGGTGCCGGGCGACGCGAGCATCTTCTACCTGGAGCCCGTGACGAAGCCCGCCGAGTACGAGCCGAGCACGGCCAGCAAGCTCGTCAGCTTCGGCCCCTGTTCCGAGCAGACCACCGGCGCGCAGCGCGACTGTGGATGGACGGCCGATGGCATCGGCACCTGTGTTCCCGGCACTCCGGTGTCGGTGGGGGCGGGCGGCGCCGCTTCGTGCCCCGGTCCCTCGGTGGGGTCCAGCTCGGGTGCGCAGATGGTGCTGCGCGTCTGCTCGGGCGTCGTCGGCTGCGATTCGAGCGGTTCCACCAACCTGGGCGAGGGTGACGGAAGCTGCTCTGGCTCGGACCCCATCGTCTCCTTCACGTGCCCGGCAGGGGGCTACTACAGCGTGATGACCGCGGCGTGGGACTCCGACGAGGTCGGGGTGGCGACCGTGGCGGTGTTGGACACCTTGAGGTCGAGGTACGCGCTGTCGGAGAAGCAGGTCTTCGCGGTTCGCGAGGGCGCCTTCTACGGCAACATCTTCGAACCGGAGGCGCTGGCCACCAAGGTGTACGTGGAGGAGATCCGCGGGGGAAATGGTGAGCCCTCTCGCTTCGTCGTGAAGGGCGACGACGCCGTCATCAAGGGCGCCATCTACCGGAAGATGTACTCCTGTTATGACCCGTCCTGGGGCAACGGCTCGGCCTACTCCACGTACCGCGTCTGCGCGCTGCCTGGCTCCGGCGCCAACTGCGCGGCCACCGTGGCGGGGCCGTGCTGGGACACCGCGAACGAGGCGGGCAAGTGCGCCGTGGACGACGGCCCCATGGTGCGCGGCGATGGTGACTACGAGGAGTGCGAGGACATCCATGGCCTGCTCTGGACGGAGCCCGTGACGACGTTCCTGCATGACCCCTGCGGTCCGGTGAGCTCGCGGACCCGGGCCAAGAAGGACGGGATGGCCGCGCAGAGCCCGGACGGGCTGTGCACTCGCACGATTCGACCGGGCAAGGAGCGCTAGTCGATGACGACGGGAGGCGTGGAGTCGCTCTATGGCGAGGAGCTGCGGCCAGGAGCCCTGGTGGGCCGTTGGGTGGTGGAGCGTGTCCACTACCGCGGCCCCGTCTCCACCCTCTACCGTGCTCGTGACGTCGGAGGCGGAGGCGCCTCCGCGCTGAAGGTCCTCCAGTCGTCGGCGTTGACGACGGACACCGCGCTGCGCCGCTTCCGGCGTGAGGCGGCCACGCTCCAGCGGCTGAGTCATCCACACATCGTCGGCGTGCACGACTACGGCGAGCTCCCGGATGGCAGGCCCTTCATCGCCATGGAGTGGCTGGAGGGCAGGGACCTGGCCGCGGAACTGGCGGCGCGGGGCCCGCTGTCCTCACGCGAGGCGCTGGAGGTGCTGGAGCAGGTGGGCGCCGCGCTGCGGGTGGCCCATGCCGCGGGCGTGGTGCACCGGGACTTGAAGGCGCAGAACGTGATGAAGCTGTCCGGGAGCAGCGAGGCCCTCCTGGTGAAGCTGGTGGACTTCGGCGTGGCGAAGGGACTGACGCCGGACTCGCCGGGCGCCTCGTCACTCACCCATACCGGCGTCGCGCTGGGCACTCCACTGTCCATGGCGCCGGAGCAGATTCGAGGCGAGGCGCCCGATGCCCGCACCGACCTGTACGCGCTGGGTGTGCTGCTGTTCCAGCTCGTCACCGGACAGCCTCCCTTCCAGGGCGCCACGCGGCACGAAGTAGAAGAGCAGCACCTGCACGCGCCGCCGCCCCGGCCCGGTGAGCGAGCCCCCGTGCCCGCGGCGCTGGATGACGTGGTGCTGCGCTGCCTCGCCAAGAATCGCGAGGACCGCTACCCGGACGTCGTCGTGCTGCTGGAGGACCTTCGTCGCGCGGTGGGGGGCGTGAAGCCGCGCGAGGCCCAGGGCCACGCGGTGGCGCTCTACGCGGAGGCGCGGCTGTCGGGTGCCGCCGATGCGTCGCTCCTGGAGCGCATGGATGGCCTGCTGGAGCGGACCGGCGCGGTGGCTCGGGAGGCGGGGCTGGAGGTGCGGCTGGAGGGGAGCGGCTGCCTCATGGCGCTGGCGCTCCTTCCCGACGACGCCGTCTCCGAGCGCGCGGTGCGCGAGCGGGTGCTGGCCGCGGCGCTGTCACTGCTGGAGGGCGCTCGTGACGCGGCGGATGGGCCCGTGGAGCTGGCCATCACCGTGCACGTGGACCGGCTGCCCGCCTCCGAGGGACGGGCGAGCGCCGGGGGCAGCCTGCTGCACCTTCCCGGCTGGGTGGCGGACTCCCTGGACACGGGGCTGGTGGCCACCGCGGCCGCGCTGAGGGGTTTGGAGTCGGGCTTTCACGCCGCGCCGTTGCCGGGCGGCGGAGCCATCTGGTCCCGCGTCACCGGTCGACGCTGACCTTCACGGCTTGATGCCGTGGCGGCGCAGCAGTCGGTAGAGGTGGACGCGGTCCATGCCCGCGGTGACGGCGGCCTGGGCCACCTTGCCCTGGTGCTTCTCCAGCAGCGCGCGCAGGTAGCGCCGCTCGAAGTCGTCCACCGCGCGGCGGCGCTGGTCCGCGTAGGGGAGGCTGGGGTCCACCTCCATGGGGTTGCCCGAGCGAGACTCGTCCTCGGTCAGCTCCACGGCCTCCTCGAAGACGAGGCACCGCTCCAGGTAGTTGCGCAGCTCGCGCACGTTGCCCGGCCACGCCGCGTAGCGCAGGCGCGCCAGGAAGTCCGGCGTGCGCAAGGACGCGGTGCGCTCCCGCTCCGCGCCCAGCGAGCCGAGGATGCCCTCCACCAACAGGGGCAGGTCCTCCGGACGCTGGCGCAGCGGGGGCAGGGGAATGCGCAGCACCGCGAGCCGGAAGAAGAGGTCCGAGCGGAATCGCCCCGCGTTGACCTCCGCGCGCAAGTCACGGTGCGTGGCCGCCATCAGCCGCACGTCCACCGGCTGGTACGTGTTGCTGCCGACGCGGCGAATCTCGCGGTTCTCCAGCACGCGCAAGAGCTTGGGCTGCAGCTCCGCGGGCAGCTCGCCAATCTCGTCGAGGAAGACGGTGCCGCCAATGGCCTCCTCGAAGACGCCGGCGCGACGCTGGACGGCGCCGGTGAAGGCGCCCTTCTCGTGGCCGAACAGCTCGCTCTCCAACAGGTGCGCGGGGATGGCGCCGCAGTCCACGACGAGGAAGGGCCCGTCCTTGCGGCGGCCCGCGTCGTGGATGGCCTGCGCCGCCTGGCTCTTGCCCGTGCCCGTCTCGCCCTCCAGCAGCACGGTGACGTCGCGAGAGGCCGCGCGCTCCATCATCGCGAAGCACACGCGCATGGCCACCGAGGCACCCACCAGCGTGCCGAAGCGCGTGCTCTCCGACACGGGCAGCCGGTTGTTCTCCGCGCTGAAGTCGAAGCGCAGCACCACGCGGCCCAACCGCAAGAGCGAGCCGCTGCGCAGCACGCCCTCCATCACCTGGACTCCATCCAGGATGACGCCGTTGAGGCTGTCCAAGTCCCTCACCTGAGGTCCCTTGGCGCCGATTCGAATCTCGCAGTGGAAGCGGGACACGGTGGAGTCATCCACCGCGAAGTCGTTGAGCGGATGCGAGCCCACCGAGCAGGTGTCCGCCGTGGACTCCCACGTGCTGCCGGAGTTGGTGCCCTCCACCACCGTCAGGCGGAAGCGGCGCACGGTGGAGGCGTCATACGCGCGGCGGCCCTGCTCATAGGGCAGCGTCACGTGCAGCGCTTCGTCTCCTGAGTTCCGGGCGTCGACCTTCCAGAGCGAATCGTTCTGCACGTCTGGAGGCAAGGGGGTGGTGTTGCGGGCCCGGTCGGAAGCAGACATGAGCCTCAAGATACCATGGCCGCGCGACACGACGTTCCGCTCATCCATCTCCGCCTGCCCGCCAGGCATGCGGGAAAAGCCGCCGCGGAGGCCCGGCCTGGAAGTTGACCGGCCGGGCCCCGCGTCCCCCCACTCCGTCC
>NZ_JABXEM010000033.1:0-56361 GCF_013372595.1 Myxococcus sp. AM011 | reverse complement strand
CTCCCAGGGCGCGCATTCCCCCCATGCCCGCACAGACCCAGCCTCCCCAGGTCGGGCGCTGGCTGTGGACCTGCCGGGCCGGCTTCGAGCCCCACCTCTTCGAGGAGCTGGCCTGGGCGGGCATGGCCCCTCGCCTGCTTGGCGAGGCGCTGGTGGAGAGCGACTCCCAGCCCGGCCTGGTCCCCGCCTTCGCGCGCGCCGCCTGGCGGGTGGTCGCCGCGCTCCCCCCTGGCACCCCGGAGGCCCACGCCGACGCGGCGGCCCGGGCCATCCTCGCCATGCCAGGGGCGGGCCCCTGGGTCCTCCAGGCCTTCACGCCTGACACTCCCCGGGGCAACACGCTGGCGGCGCCCGCGGAGGCACTGGAGGCGGCGGTGCGCGCGCGACTGCCGGCGGAGCGGCTGCTCGAGGACACGGCGCGGGCCCGGGAGTCCGGCGCCCGGCTGGTGGCGCTGTGCGTGGCCCCCGACGGCGTGACGGCCGTGGGCGCCGTCTCCGCGCGGGAGGCGCTGTCCCTGGCCCCCGGTGGGCGGCGGCGGATGCGCCGGGAGGTGGAGTCCCCCTCCCGAGCCGCCATGAAGCTGGAGGAGGCGCTGGACGGGCTGGCCTTCGAGCCGGGACGAGGCGACGTCTGCGTGGACCTGGGCGCGGCGCCTGGCGGGTGGACGCAGCGACTGGTGGCCCGGGGCGCGAAAGTCGTGGCGGTGGACCCGGCGAAGCTGATGCCCGAGCTGGCCTCGAATGGCCGGGTGAAGCACATCCAGGAGAGCGCCTTCTCCTACGCCCCCGAGGAGAGCGCGGACTGGCTCTTCTGCGACATGGCGTGGCGTCCGCTGGAGGTGGCCCAGTTGCTGGCCAAGTGGGGGCGCCGGGGCTGGGCGAGCCACCTCGTCGCCAACATCAAGCTGCCCATGAAGGACAAGAACCCCGTCCTTCTGCGCGTGCGCCACACGCTCGTCGAGGAGGGCGGCTGGGAGGGGCTCACCGTCCGGCAGCTCTACCATGACCGGGATGAAGTGACGGTGACGGCCCACCGGCTGCGCTGACGGGAAGCCCCTGCGCGAGGACGCGCGACGCGCTAGAGATGCGAGCAAGATGCCCTACCCGCTCGACGACGCCACCGCCACCGCCCTCATCGCCCTCCACCCCTGGGTGCTGACCCGCAGCCCCCAGGCGCCCGTGCAGGCCGCCGTCGAGGTGCTCCTCCAGGCCGAGCAGGCCCGCCGAGGCCACCCGGACCCGAAGACGGGCGCGCTCCAGGTGCCCGCCCTCACCCAGGGCAACCTCCTGAAGGAGGAGTACGACTTGTCCACGCACGCGCACCATGACGGGTGGCGCGTGGGCGCGGTCATCGCCGACGTGAAGGAGATGATCTCCCTCAACGCCCGCTTCGGCTTCGCCACCGGCGACGCGATTCTGCGTGCCACCGTGGAGTCGCTCGCCGCGCAGTACCCGGGCGCCAAGGTGCTTCGCCTCCACCCGGACGCCTTCGCGGCGCTGCTGGTCCCCACCTCCCAGCTCACCGTCAGCGCGGACCTGGCCGGCCCCACCCACGAGCGCCTCTCGCGCGACGTGCGCCGGGTGCTCCCCGAGGGCACGCCCGACGCCGAGGCGCCAAGCTGGACGGTCAGCCTGCTGGAGGTGACGGTGGATTCGCCCTCGCACTGGCAGGTGCTGGGGCCGCTGCTCTGGGCGGAGCTGGAGCGCGCCCACGTCATGCAGCGCAGCGGTCGCGCCGATGGACTCCAGCAGCGACGACTCCGGTTGGATGCATCCATCCCCGGGCCCGCCACGCTCTCACGCTGAAGAAGGGAAGCAGGGCCTCCCAGGGGCGAGCCAGAGCGGCCCGACGTCCCTGGGGTCTGCTGGGACAGCCACGCTCCCGAGCCGGGCTCGGGAGGCACCACACTCCCCGAGGACTACTCCTCGAGGATGAACTTCCGCGGGTTCTGGGGGATGCCGTTGACGCGGACCTCGTAGTGCAGGTGCGGTCCGGTGGAGCGGCCCGTGTTGCCGACCGCGGCGATGAGCGCGCCGCGCTTCACCCTGTCGCCCGCCTTCACCAGCATCTTCGCCAGGTGGCCATAGCGCGTCTTGATGCCATAGCCGTGGTCCACGACGATGACGTTGCCGTAGCCACCCTCCAGGCCCGCGAACACCACCGTGCCGTCCGACGGCGAGAAGACTTCCTTCCCGTGGGGCGCGGCGATATCGAGACCGGCGTGCATGACGCGGTCGGCGGTGTACGGGTCCACGCGCTGACCGAAGTCGCTCGTCACCCAACCACGCGCGGGCCAGACGGACGGCGTGGAGGCCAGGAGCGACTTCTGGTCCTGGAAGTACGCCTGCAGTTCCTGGAGGCTCTGCTCCTGACGGGTGGCCTCCGCGCTCAGCTTGTCCAGGCGGCCCATCAGCAACTTGGGCGTCTCCGTCGTGGTGAGCTGGGTGAACTGGGTGTCCGTCGCCGGCACCTGGGTGCCCGCCTCCGGCTCCGTGGGACCCATGGCCAGGTTGCGCTGCGGATCCGACAGCAGCGTCATCGCCCGGAGCTTCTGGTCGAAGCGCTCCACCCGGTCCAACGTGGAGCCGATGTGCTCGATTCGCTCCCGCACCGACTTGAGCTGCGAGCGCAGCGTCAGGTTCTCCTCGCGGAGGATGCGGTTCTCGGAGGCGTCCGCCGCCACCTGGAAGTAGTGGATGCTCGCACCCGCGCTCAGTCCCACCACCAGCATCAACCCCATCCCCACCTGCATCAGGAACGAGCGTTGGATGGTGTACCGCTTCACCGGCGCGTCATGGTCCGGGATCACCATCAACGTGAAGGACTTTTTCGCCACGGGACAGCTCCCTGCTTGCGTGGGACATCCGGCGCCAGAAGCTAAGTCGCTCCCTGTCGCCCAACACCTCCCCCCACCGCCACACCCCGCCGACTTCGTCTCCGGGCGACGTCTGCCCGGATTGGAAACGTTTGGGCAGCTACCATTCAGTTTCCAAGAGTGTCAAGGTCAACAGTGACCTGACGCGGTGTTTGTCGGCCCCGGGGCCGGGTACCTCAGGGGGCGACCCGCACCACGATGACGGTGATGTTGTCGTCGCCGCCACGCTCGTTGGCGAAGTCGACGAGGCGCTTGGGCACTTCCTCGAAGCTCGGGGCCTGGGCCACCACTTCGTGGATTTCGCGGTCCTCGAGCATGTTGGCGAGGCCGTCCGAGCAGAGCAGGAACACGTCGCCGGGCTCGGAGACGAGACCCATCACGTCCACCTGGACCTCCTCTTCGAAGCCCACGGAGCGGGTGATGATGTTCTTGTACCGGGAGTGCTTGGCCTCCTCGGGGGTAATCATTCCGGCCTTGATCTGCTCGTTGACCAGCGAGTGGTCCTCGGAGATCTGCTGGATGAGGTCGCCCCGGATGAGGTACGCGCGACTGTCGCCCACGTGGGCGAAGAAGGCGTGCTCCTCGCGCACCACGAGCGAAATCACCGTGGTGCCCATGCCCGACAACCGTGGGTCTTCCTGCGCCGCCGTGTAGATGGCGAGACACGCCTTCTCCACGGCCGTGCGCAGGGCCTCCGGTATCGGTGAGTCCTGCAAGTTCGGCACGGAAAGGAACGGGTTGTCCTTGCCCTCCCGAGCTCGTCGGAGCTCCTTGTCGATGGTCTCGACGGCGATGCGCGACGCGGTACCGCCGCCGGCATGGCCGCCCATTCCATCCGCCACGACGTAGAGCTGGAGCTCATCGTCGATGAGGAAGCTGTCCTCGTTGTGATTGCGCTTCCGCCCGACATCCGTCAGGCCAGCGGAAACGACTTTCAGGCGGGAGGCCGCGGTCTGCCCTGCGGTGTTGGACACACTAATGATGCTATGTGAGACCCACCGATGGGGCAAGGACACGGATGACCTTGCAGCGCGTCAAGCCAATCTTCGGAGGCGGCCACGGGGTCCGCCCTCGGGTCCGGACTCCCTCCGAGTCCTCGGCGCCCCCAGGGAACGGTGGGCCGAGCGCACCAGGGCCTCCGCGGCGCCCAGGGCCTCCCGGGTGACCTCCACGCCGGACATCATCCGAGCCAGCTCCCGCGTGCGGTCCGCGCCCGCCGCCAGAACAGTCACCTGGGAGACGGTTCGCTCCGCCTTCACCGCCTTGCGGATGAGCAGGTGGGCGTCCGCGTAGGCCGCCACCTGGGGCAGATGGGTGATGCAGAGCACCTGACGGTGGCCGCTCACCTCCTTGATCATCCGCCCCACCACGTCCGCAATCGCGCCGCTGACGCCCGCGTCGGCCTCGTCCAGCACGTAGCAGCCACACGCGTCGCTGCCCGCCAGGGCCCGCTTCAGGGCCAAGAGCAACCGGCTCGCCTCGCCACCCGAGGCCACCTTCGCCAGGGGCCGCGCCGGCTCGCCGGGGTTCGCGCTGAAGTAGAACTCCACCTCGTCCGCTCCGTCCGGACGCAGCGTCTCCCCGGGCGTCACGCGCACCTCGAAGGCCGCCTTGCCCATGGCCAGGTGCCCCAGGCCCTCGCGCACCTGAGCGGAGAACTCGACGGCGCTCTTCGTGCGGGCCTTCGACAGCGCCCGGGCCGCCTTGCGCGCCCGCTCCTCCACCTTGCGCCGCTCCGAGGCCAGCTCCTCCAGCACCTCCTGGCGGTTCTCCAGCGTGCCCAGCTCGGTCTCGATTTCGCCGCGCTTCTTCAGCACGCCATCCAGCGTGGCGCCGTGCTTGCGGCACAGCCGCTTGAGGCCATCCAGCCGCTCGTCCACGTCCGCCAGCCGCGTCGGGTCAGACTCCAGCCCCTCCACGTACCGGTTGAGCCGCCGCTGCGCCTCCTCCAGCTCCGACAGGGCCGTGCTCAGCGACTGGGCCACCGGCGAAAGCGTCGCGTCGCACTTCACCGCGTCGTGCACCAGGCCCAGGGCCCGGCCCACCGTCTCCAGGGCCGAGGCTTCCTCCCCGGCCACCAGCAGCTCCGCCTCCGCGCCCAGGCGCTTGAGCTTCTCCGCGCTCGACAGCCGCTTGCGCTCGGCGTCCAGCTTCACGTCCTCGCCGGGCTCCGGGTCGATGCGCGTGATTTCGTCGAGCTGGAAGCGCAGGAACTCCGCGCGATCCCGCACCTTGGCCTCGTCCCCACCCAGGGCCTCCATGCGCGCGTCCACCTCCCGCAGCGCGGAGTACTCCCCGAAGTAGGCCGCGAGCGCCTCCTCCACCTCCCCGTACCTGTCGAGCAGCACCCGGTGCAGACCCGAGTCGAAGAGGCTGACGTGCTCGTGCTGCCCCGCGAGGTCCACCGCCCCCCGCGTCAGCTTGGCCAGCACCCCCACCGTGACGAGGGCGCCGTTGACGTAGACCTTGCCCCTTCCGGTGCGCCCCAACACGCGGCGCACCAGCACCTCCTCGCCCAGGTCTGGAAGGCCCAACTCCTCCAGGCGCGCGCCCAGCACCGGCGTGCGCGCGAAGACGCCCTCCACGGACGCCTCCTCGCAGCCGGCGCGGATGACATCCGCGTCCGCCCTGCCTCCCAGCAGCAGGCCCAATGAATCCACGAGGATGGACTTGCCCGCACCTGTCTCACCCGTGAGGACGGTGAGGCCGGCTCCGAACGCCACCTCCACCTCCTCGATCACCGCCACGTTCGAAATCCGCAGACCCAGCAGCACGCGCGCCCTCCAATGTCCGTACGACGGCCCTGGCACTGAACACCCTAGCAGGTCCCACTGACACTGCACAGGCGTTCTGGTCAGCCGCACGGATGGCGGGCGGGGGAGGCGGGGTTCCGTCGGAACCCCAACCATCCCCTCCGTCTCAGGTCTGGCTCTCGGTGAAGAGCTCCTGGATGTCCTGCTCGGTGAGCGTCCTCGCCATCTCGTCACCGTCACCACCGAGCACTCCGGCGGCGAGGTCTCGCTTGCGACGCTGGAGGGAGAGGATCTTCTCCTCCACCGTGCCGCGCGTAATCAGCTTGTAGCTGATGACGGCGCGCGTCTGACCGATGCGGTGCGTACGGTCCGTGGCCTGGTCCTCGACGGCCGGGTTCCACCACGGGTCGAAGTGGATGACGTAGTCGGCCGCGGTGAGGTTGAGGCCGGTGCCACCCGCCTTCAACGAGATGAAGAACAGGGGCGGTCCGTCCGGGCGGTTGTACTCGTCCACCTTGCCCATGCGGTCCTTGGTGCGACCGTCCAGGTAGAGGTAGCGCAGGCCCTTCTTGTCCGCCTCCTGCTTGAGCAGCTCCAGCATCTCCGTGAACTGGCTGAACACCAGGGCCCGGTGGCCTTCCGCCACCAGGTCCTCCACCAGCTCCATGAAGCGCTCGACCTTGGCGCTGGGCGGCAACAGCGTGCCCGGCGGCATCTTGAGCAGGCGCGGATCACAACACACCTGCCGCAGCCGCATCAGCGCGGCGAGAATCGACACGCGGCTGCGCTTGAAGCCGACCTTCTCGATGCTCTCGCTGACCTTGCGGCGGCTCTCCTCCATCACCTCGCGATAGAGGGCGGCCTGACCCGGCTCCATCTCGCACCAGGCGACGCTCTCCGTCTTCGGCGGCAGGTCCTTGGCCACCTCCGTCTTCAGGCGACGCAGGATGAAGGGCTGGATGCGCCGGCGCAGCCTGTCCCTCGCGGAGGCATCGTTCGCCACCTGGATGGGCTGCTCGTACCGGTCGCTGAAGCTGTCCGCGCTGCCGAGGAAGCCCGGCATGAGGAAGTCGAAGATGCTCCACAGCTCCGACAGCCGGTTCTCCAGCGGCGTACCGGTGAGCGCCAGGCGCGTGTCGCTCGGAAGCGACTTGCACGCCTGCGCCGTGGCGCTGTCCGCGTTCTTGATGTTCTGCGCCTCGTCCAGAATCACGAAGCGGAAGCCCACCTGGGACAGCTGATCCAAGTCCCTTCGCACCAGCGCGTAGGACGTGAGGACCAGGTCCATCTCCTTCAGGTCCTCGGCGCGCTCCTTGCGGTCCTGCCCGTGCCACACCATGACCTTGAGGCCCGGCGTGAAGCGCTCCGCCTCGCGCTCCCAGTTGGCGAGCACGCTGGTGGGCGCGACGACGAGCGACGGCTTGCGCCCCTCTTCGTTCGCCATCTTCTGCAGGAGGCTGAGCGACTGGACCGTCTTTCCCAAGCCCATGTCGTCCGCGAGGATGCCGGACAGGCCATGGCGGCGCAGGAACCAGAGCCAGGACAGGCCCGCCTCCTGGTAGTGCCGGAGCGTGGCATGGAGCCCGTCGGGCACCGCCACCTTCGGAACGCCCGCCGTCTCGCGCAGCTCCAGCATCGCCTGCCGCGCCTTCGCCTCCACCTCGGTGAACTCACCCAGGTCCGCGAGCAGGTCCAACGCCACCGCCTGATGCAGCGGCAGCCGCGTGCGAGAGCGCCCTGGCAGCGCACCCGCCTCTTCGAGCAGGTCCGCCACGCGCTTGATTTCGGCCGGGTCCGCTTCGGCGAACGAACCGTCCTTCAGCGGCACGAACTTGCGGCCGGAGTCCAGCCACATGCGCACCGCGCCCAGGTCCACCGCCTGGTCATCCGTGACGAACTCGGCGTCCAGGTCGAACCACTGCACGCCGCTCATGCCCACGCGGATGCGCGGCTTGAGCTTGGGGCGCAGCCGCACCTTGGGCGCCTGCACACCGAAGCGCTCCCACGCCTCCGGCAACGAGGCCAGTCCGCGCGCCCAGAACTCCAGCGCCACGTCGCCCGTCGCGTCGAAGACCTGCGCCTGCGGCTCGAAGCGCAGCCCCAGGTCCAAGAGCAGCTTGCCCGCGGCGCGCTCCAGGTCCTCTCGACGGCGGTACAGCTTGCGGCTGTCCCCGCCCACGCCACTGGCGTAGCCCAGGTGCGTGGCCGTGGGTGACACCGGCGCCGTCGTCTGCCCGTAGCGGGCGGCCAGTTGCACCTTCACGCGCTCCGGAGTGCCCTCGAGCGTCAGCACGAAGTGCGGCTCCACCGCCTCGTCCACCTCGATGTCGTCCGCCTTCAACGACATGCGGAAGCGCGGCAGGTGCGCGGCGAAGAACGTCAGCACCCGATCCAACTGTCCCGAGGGGAAGGACATGCTGGGCTCCAGCAGCCACTTGCGCAGCAGCCGGGGCGGGAAGTCGGGCTCCACGGGGTGGAGGTTCTGCGCCTGGATGACCCAGGTGCGTCGGCCCGACAGGATGATGACGTCCTTGAGCGAGTAGCTCAGCCCGTCCGGGAAGAGCAGCTCGATGCGCGCGGTGGCGCCGTCCGGCCGGGACTCCAGCCGAATCTGCGGACGGATGGGCACTTCCGTGTTGATGAGCGCAGTGCCCCGGTAGATGACCCGCCGCTGGCGCAGCAGGTCCATCGCCTCGCTCAACTCCTCGTCCGACAGGACGATGCGCGAGTCATAGCGATGCTCGTGACGGGACAACGCCATGAAGACGCGCTCGTCGGCCGGGGAGATGCGTCCCCCGGTCTGGAGGGTCCGCTTGACGTGGATGGGACCCTTGGTCTGCGCGTCCTGCCGACGCACGTCCACGACCCACTGGCGACTGCCCGAGTTCGTGTTCGCCGCCGTCAGCCGGTAGAAGAACTCGTAATCCGGCTGAGAGGACAGGCCCAGCCAGCTCTCCACCTTCGCGAGCGCCGGCAGGTTGACGGCGTCCACCGGGGGGCCTTCCGGCTCCACGGGGACTTCGTTGTCCACCACCTCGTTGTTGCCGTTGGGCGCGGTGGGTTCGACAGGCGTCGCCACCACCGGTTGAGGCCGGGGCGGCGGACGGAAGCGCGCGGCGTAGATGAGCGCGGCGGCCACCACATGCTTGCAGTGGGGACCATCGACGTTCCACGACCGACACGTGCAGGTGGACGTGGCTCGACCGTCTCCCAGCGCGAGCACGACTTCATAGCGCTCGCCCGTGGAGCCGGCGACCTGCGCGCGGATGTGGTCCCCTTCACGTTGGAGCCCGAAGACGCGGCGGGACTCAGCCACCTCGCGGCCCTGCTTGAAGATGGTGGGTTGGACTTCAGCCTTCAGGGCCCTGAGCCACTGGGTGTCCTGAGGAGGGAGGGCGTCTCGGATGTCGGCGGTGGATTGCACGGCTGGCACAGGCCCCTGGCTCCTAAGCGCCGGGGAACCCCTGCCACTAGCACAGCAAGAGGGCTCCCGCTCGCGGGAAATTTGGATGAGTCGGCCAGCGGAAGCAGCCACCGACATCAGGCTATGAGACCATCAACGCTCGCCATGGCCCGGACCGTCCGCCCCCGTGTCTTCGTGACCCGCCAGCTCCCTGGAGAGGCCCTCGGCCGACTGAGCAGGCACGTGGACCTGTCCGTCTGGGAGGAGGAACTGCCACCCTCCCGTGACGCCCTGCTGACCCAGGCGGCCCTCGCCGAGGGGCTCGTCACCCTGCTGACGGACCGGGTGGACGCTCGCCTGCTTGACTGCGCTCCAGGGCTCCGCGTGGTCAGCAACGTGGCGGTCGGCTACGACAATATCGACGTTCCGGCCTGTACCGGGCGGCGCGTGGCGGTCGGAAACACCCCGGGCGCCCTCACGGAGACCTCCGCGGACTTCGCCTTCGCCCTGATTCTGGGACTGGCCCGGCGCGTGGCGGAGGCGGACGCCTTCGTCCGGGCAGGCCAGTGGCGGACCTGGAGCCCCACCCTCCTCCTGGGCACGGACGTGTACGGCGCCACCCTGGGTATCGTCGGCCCTGGGGCCATCGGCTCGGCGGTGGCCAGGCGGGCCCGAGGCTTCGGGATGCGCATCCTGTACGCCAGCCGCGAGCCGAAGCCCGCGCTGGAGGCCCAGACGGGCGCCCGCCAGGTGGACAAGGCCACGCTCCTGGCCGAAGCGGACATCCTCACCCTGCATGTCCCCCTGACTCCCGCGACGAAGCACTGGGTGGGACGCGCGGAGCTGGCGGCGATGAAGCCGGGAGCGCTGCTCGTCAACACGGCGCGCGGCGGAATCGTCGACCAGGACGCCCTCGTCGACGCCCTTCGCGAGGGAAGGCTGGGCGGGGCGGCCCTGGACGTGACGGAGCCCGAGCCCCTGCCTCTGGACAGCCCGCTGATGACCCTGCCCAACGTCCTGCTGGCGCCGCACATCGCCAGCGCGTCACATGCCACCCGGGGGCGCATGGCCTCCATGGCGGTGGACAACCTGCTGGCCGCGCTGGAGGGACGGCGGCCACCCCACTGCGTCAACCCGGAGGTCTTCGAATGACCGCGCCCGCCGTGAGCATCCCCGACACCACCCTCGTCGCCGACCTGAACGCCCGCCTGCGAGACGTGCCCGACTTCCCCAAGCCCGGCATCG
The DNA here is from genome assembly GCF_013372595.1 of Myxococcus sp. AM011. Classification (NCBI taxonomy): domain Bacteria; kingdom Pseudomonadati; phylum Myxococcota; class Myxococcia; order Myxococcales; family Myxococcaceae; genus Myxococcus; species Myxococcus sp. AM011. The sequence goes on along the minus strand of NZ_JABXEM010000033.1, from coordinate 46,084 downwards.
TCTTCAAGGACATCACCCCCGTGCTCGCCGACCCGCGCCTGTTCGGCCGGGTCATCAACGCCATGGCCGCGCCGTTCCGGGGCGAGCACCTCACCAAGGTCGTCGGAGTGGAGGCCCGCGGGTTCCTCCTGGGCGCCCCCATCGCCCTCGCGCTGGGCGCGGGCTTCGTCCCCGCGCGCAAGCCGGGCAAGCTGCCCCACCGCTCCATCGTCGAGCGCTACTCGCTGGAGTACGGCGCGGACGGCGTGGAGATGCACGAGGACGCCATCCTCCAGGGCGAGCGCGTGCTGGTGGTGGATGACGTGCTCGCCACCGGAGGCACGGCGGAGGCCACCGCGAAGCTGGTGAAGCGACTGGGTGGCGAGCTGGTCGGCTTCAGCTTCCTCATCACCCTCGACTTCCTCCAGGGCTACAAGCGCCTGGGGCACGACAAGGTGACGACGCTGCTGACGTTCTGACGGGGCGCGCCGACGAGCGGATTCGGCAAGTCCGAGCGGCCCGGGCCTCCATCCCTTCCCCGCCCGCCTGCTGCCGCGCCCCGGGCGCATGTCCACCTGAGGATGGAAGCCTCGTTCCACAGGGGGAGACATGCCCGAGGTGCGCTCCGCGGACGGTGCCCGCATTCGCTATGACGACGTCGGCCAGGGAGCGCTCACGCTGCTCTTCATTCCCGGCTGGTGCACCCGCCGCGATGTCTTCACCCCGCTCGTCCCCCTCTGCGCCGAGCGACACCGGGTGCTCAGCGTGGACCTGCGAGGCCACGGAGAGTCCGAACACGGCGAGGCTGACTTCGACAGCGGCACCGTGCTCGAGGACCTGCTCGCGGTGGTGGAGGCCAGCGGCGCGAAGCAGGTGGTGCCGGTGGCCATCTCCCACGCGGGTTTCTGGGCGTTGGACCTGCGGCGCGAGCTGGGAGCCGAGCGAGTCCCCCGGCTCGCCGTGCTGGACTGGATTGTCACCGAGCCTCCCCCTCCCTTCCTCGCGACGCTGCGAGGCCTGATGTCGGAGCGATGGGGACGCACCCGGGACGAGCTGCTCCAGGAGTGGACCCGGGGCGTGGAGAACGAGGCCGTCCTGAGCGCGGTCCACGAGGACATGCTCGAGTTCTCCGAGGAGATGTGGGCCCGGGCCGCGCGCGAAATCGCCGCCGCCTACTCGCGGGAGGGCTCACCCCTGCGCGCGCTCGCTGGACTGAGCCCCTCGACGCCGACCCTGCACCTGTACTCGCAGCCGGACGCGCACGACTACCTGGAGACCCAGGTGGCCTTCGCCGCCACCCATCCGTGGTTCCACGTCATGAAGCTGCCCGCCATCAGCCACCTGCCCACGCTGGAAGTGCCACAGCTCGTCGCCGTCGGAATCGAGGCGCTCGTCTCCGGACGCAGGACGGCCATCAGCACGAGCCACATGGACCTCGGCCCTCCGGGCTGACCTTCCCTCGCCACCCCTGGAGCGATTGACACCACCGCCTCGCCTGTTTATAAGTTGGTCACACAACCAATAAACAAGGCCATCATGCCCCGTCCGTCCAACACCGAGGAGCGCCGACAGCAAATCGTCTCGGGACTGCTGCGCGTCATGTCGGAGCGCGGCTACGAGCGGGCCTCGGTCAACGAAATCGCGAAGGCGGCGGGGCTGAGCCCGGGGCTGGTGCACTACCACTTCAGCGACAAGCAGGAGATCCTGCTCGTCCTGGTGGAGCAGCTCGCGGCGCGCGCTCGGGCGCGGGTGGCGAAGCGCTTTGAGCGACTCGCCGTTGACGACGCGCGCGGCCGCATCGACGCCTTCCTGGATGCGTTCCTCGCGACGGGCGCGGACGCGGACACGAGCGCGGTGGCGGGCTGGGTCACCATCAGCGCGGAGGCGATTCGGCAGCCGGAGGTCCGCGCCGCCTACGAGCAGGTGGTGCGCGCGGACCTGGAGCAGCTCGAGGCGCTGGTGGCGACGCTGGTGGGCAAGCGCAAGGCGCGGGCGCTGGCGGCGGGACTCTTCGCGGCGGTGCAGGGCTACTTCGTCCTCTCGGCCAGCTCGCCCGGACTGGTGCCGGTGGGCTCGGCGGCGAACACCGTGAAGCACATGGCCGCGGGCCTCCTCGACACCTCGGCGGCCCGGGAGGGCGCATGAAGACCTCCACGAAGCTGGGTCTGCTGTCGAGCCTCTATCTCTCGCAGGGCCTGCCGTTCGGCTTCTTCACCCAGGCGCTTCCGGTGCTGCTGCGCCACCAGGGCCTGTCGCTTCCGGCCATCGGCCTGGCCCACCTGCTCGCGTTGCCGTGGGCCCTGAAGTTCCTCTGGGCGCCCTTCATGGACCGGCACGGCTCCGCGCGCTGGGGACTGCGGCGCGGCTACATCCTCCCGTTGCAGTGCCTCAGCGCGGGCCTGTTGCTGTCTCTCGCGCTGCCCGAGTCCACCGTGGACACGCGCCTGCTGCTCGCGGCGGTGCTCGGCGTCAACCTGCTCGCGGCGACGCAGGACGTGGCCACTGATGGGCTCGCGGTGACGCTGCTCTCGCCGTCCGAGCGCGGCTGGGGCAACGGCATCCAGGTGGCCGCTTATCGCGTGGGCATGATTCTGGGCGGCGGCGTCATGCTCGCCGTGTTCGACAAGGCGGGCTGGCGTCCCACGCTCCTCGCCCTCGGACTGGTCTTGCTCGTCGCCACCGTACCCGTGGCCCTCTATCGCGAGCCCCCCACCGAGCCGTCTCCTCGCGCGAGTCTGGGCCTCGCGTGGTGGTGGCGCCAGCCCGGTGCCACGACGTGGCTCCTCCTGCTCGTCGCCTACAAGGCGGGCGAGGCGCTGGCCACGGGCATGCTGCGCACCTTCCTGGTGGACCGGGGCCTGACACTGACGGACATCGCGTGGCTCTTGGGCGGCGTGGGCTTCACGGCGGGCCTCCTCGGCGCGCTCATCGGCGGCAGCCTGGTGGCGCGACTGGGACGACGCCGGGCACTGCTCCTCTTCGGCGTCATCCAGGCCACTGCGGTGCTGCTGTACGCCCTCGTCGCCAGCTTCCCCTCGTCGATGACCTGGCTGACCGCCGTGTGCGCGGTGGAGCACGTGGCCAGCGGCATGGCCACCGCCACCCTCTTCACCGCGATGATGGACGCGTGCCGACCCGAGCACGCCGCCACCGACTACACCGTGCAGGCCTCGCTCGTGGTGCTCGCCACCGGCGCGGCGGCGGCTGTCAGCGGCTTCAGCGCGCAGGCCCTGGGCTACCCCGGCCACTTCGCCCTGTCCGCCCTGCTCTGCCTCGCGGGCACCCTCTACGTGGCACTCGCCTTCCACCCGTCCCGGGAGTTGACGCCCGGGATGCCCGAGGTGTCGTCATGACCATCGCCGTCTACGCAGGCAGCTTCGACCCCGTCACGGCGGGACACCTGTCCGTCGTCCGGCAGGCCGCGCGACTGTTCGGCCACGTCGTCGTCGTCGTCGCCATCAACCCCGCCAAGAACACCCTGCTCACTCAAGACGAGCGCATGGCCCTGGTGCGCGAGGCCGTGGCCATGCACCCCAACGTCACGGTGGCGTGGACCCAAGGGCTCATCGTCGACTACGCGCGGGACATCGGCGCCAGCGTCCTCCTTCGCGGCGTGCGCGGCGCCACCGATGCGCAGTTCGAGACGGAGCTCGCCCAGAACAACCGCGCCCTCGCGCCTGAAATCTCCACCCTCTTCCTTCCCGCCGAAGCCCACCTCGCCGAGGTGAGCAGCAGCGGACTCAAGCAGCGCGTCGCCCGAGGCGAGGACGTTTCGGCCTTCTGTCCTCCCGCCGTCGCGGCGAAGCTGCGCGAGCGACTCGACCCGTCCCTCCGGAGTCAGCCATGAGCCTGTCCTTCACTCCCCTGGGCGTCGGTGACGCCTTCTCCGCCCTCTACTACTCGTCCTGTCTCGCTGTGGAGGCGGAGGACCAGGTCCTCCTGGTCGACTGTCCCCACCCCATCCGGAAGATGATGCGCGAGGCATCGCTGTCCTCCGGCGTCCCGCTCGATGTGGACCGCGTCAGCGCCGTGGCCCTCACGCACCTGCACGCGGACCACGCGTCCGGACTGGAGGGCCTGGGCTACTTCTCCTTCTTCGTGCTCAAGAAGAAGCTGGAGCTGCTCACCCACCCAGACGTGGCCGAGCGCCTCTGGGAGGGCCACCTGGCCGCCGGAATGGAGTGCCTCATCGAGAAGAAGGGCGAGCCTCCCAACCCGAAGCACTTCGAGGACTACTTCGAGCACACGCCGCTCTCCACCGAGTCGGCCGTGCGGCACGGGCCCTTCCTCGTCGAGGCCCGGATGACCTACCACCACGTGCCCACCACCGCGCTGCGCATCCACGCGGGAGGCCGGTGCCTGGGCTACAGCGCGGACACCGCCTTCGACGAGGGCCTCATCGACTGGCTGTCACGCGCGGACCTGGTCATCCACGAGACGAACTATGGCGTGCACACGCCCTACGAGAAGCTCGCCGCACTGCCCGAAGGTCTGCGCGCCCGCATGCGCCTCATCCACTACCCCGACGACTTCGACACCGCGGCCAGCGTCATCGAGCCGCTCCAGCAAGGCCGTCGCTACACCGTCTGAGGACGCAGGCGCCCGCCCCGCGAGGCAACGGGCGCCCACGTCCCTGTCCATCCGCTACTGCGAGAAGATGAGCAGCGAGTACGGACCGATGGCGAAACTGGCGTTCTGGGCCATGCCGTCCTTGGTGCCGCCGTTCGTGGAGGTGTTCGCCGACGCGGTGTTGCCGAAGTCGGACGAGTACCCGTTCCAGTCGCTGTTGAAGCGCAGGTACCACGTCCCCGCCCGGGGGAAGCCGATGTTGTAGCTGGCGTAGTAGGTGCCGCTGAAGTTGGCGACGACGACGACGTCATCCCCGCCACCGCCACTGTCCCAGCGGTGATACGCAATCAGCTTGTTGGTGTTGTTGACGTGGTGGACGTTGACGTTGCCACCGCGCAGGCCGCGCGTGTTGTTGTTCCAGTTGCGGCGCAGGCGGATGAGGTCGCGGTACAGCGTCTTGATGCCGCCGTAGGTGGTCAGCTTGCCCCAGTCCAGCGGGTCGCCGTCCGCGAAGAAACCATCCTCCAGGAACTCCTGGCCCTGGAACATCATCGGGATGCCCGGCGAGGTGAAGGCGATGCCCGCGGCCAGCGTGGAACGCTTCTTCGCAGCCCAGCTCCCCGCGTTGCCCGGCCAGATCTCCTCGGGAACGCGCGCATGGCCGTTGGCCACCTCGTCGTGGCTCTCCGTGTAGATGATGCGCGAGAGGGCCCGGCCGCTGAAGCGCTGGGTAATCGCGTCACGCACCGCGAACATGTTCCGGTTCGCGTCGTTCTGCTCGATGACCGCCGTGCGCACCGGGTGCACGAACTCCGCCGTCCACTGCGCGTCGAAGCCCGCGCCGCCCGCGAAGTCGCTGGTCGCGTCGTTGGTGATGGAGTCACCGCCGCCGAAGTCCTCGGCGATGGAGATCTTCCAGGGCTTGTTCGCGTTGATTTCGCGGTTGATGGAGCGGAACACCTGCCACGCCGACGGGATGTCACCCGAGCCGTCAATCGTGCGCATGTACTTCGTGGCATCCCAGCGCAGACCGTCCGCGCGGAAGTTGTCCGTCAGGTTCATCATCGAGTCGCGGATGTACGCACGCACCTCGGGACGGCCGTAGTCCGGACGCGTGTCACCCCACGGCGTCACCTTGCGGCTGTCCGTGAAGAAGTACTCGCCGCCGTTGCCCAGGCAGTCACCGCTGAAGCACCACATGGGCAGGTCGCTGGGCCCGTAGTGGTTGTGCACCACGTCGAAGATGACGCCGATGCCCCGGTAGTGCGCCTCGTCCACGAAGCGCTTCATGTCGTTGGGCGAGCCGTAGGCGCTCTCCGGCGCGAACGGGAAGGCCGCGTTGTAGCCCCAGGAGAAGTCCCCGGCGAACTCGTACGCCGGCATCACCTGGACCATGTTGATGCCCAAGTCGCGCACGTGGTCGAGCCTGGCGATGGCGCTGTTCCAGTTGCCCGGCCCGAAGCCCGGAGAGTCGTTGAAGGTCCCCACGTGCATCTCGTAGATGACCATGTCGTTGAAGCCCGGCGTGCTGAACTGCTGCGCGTTCCACCAGTACTCGCCCTGGTCGTAGATGATGCTGGCGCCCGTGGAGTTCTCCTGCCACGCCGAACGCGGGTCCGCGCGCCAAGCGTCGCTGCCCCACTGGTTGCGCGTGACGAACTTGTACTTCTGCCCCTTCACCGCGCCCGCGACGTCGGCGGAGAAGTTGCCGTTGAACTCGTTGCCGAGCTCCACCCAGCCCCAACTGCTGAAGTCGCCCGCCACGAAGACGCGACTGGCCAGCGGAGCCCAGGTGCGGAACGTCGTGCCACCCGAATAGACGGTGGCACCCATGCCCGGCCGCGTCGATGACGTGAGCTGCTGGACGACCTGCGCTGTCTCCTGACCGGAGCCCTGTTGCTTCTCGAGCGCGGAGTCGCCGCAGCCGAACAGACCGGCCAGCAGCAACGCGCTCAACACGTTGTATCGCATGGTGACAACCTCCTCTTGGGGTCAAGGCGGGTCCTAGCAACCGCAGTGAAGTGCGAGCAAACCGCCTACGTGTGATTTCTGTAACTTTCAGTCATGACACGGCGCAGCAGCGATTCACGTTTTCCAGAGCTGACCTCGTGTCAGGACGGGCCGTGAAGGCGGGGCGCTCGCCTTCCCCGCGTGAGTGCGCTACTTCCGCGAGCCCCGGCGCCGTGCGGGCGCCCCTGGAGAACGACTCGCGATGACGACCTCGACAGCGCTGGCCCGACGTGGGGTCCTGCTCCTGCCGCTCGCGCTGTTCCTGGCACTGACTCCGAGCCAATCGAGGGCCGCCGTCCCCGCCGCGCCCAAGGGGACGACGCGCCTGACGTTCCTCCACCTGGCGGACGTGTACCAGGTGCAGCCGCAGGAGCATGGCGACCGGGGCGGGCTCGCGAGGGTGGCCACGCTGCGCAAGCAGGTGCTGAACGAGACGCCTGCCCCGCACGTGCTGACGGTGATGGGAGGCGACACGCTGTCGCCGTCGGTGGAGTCGCTGCTCGACGTGGACGGCCAGCAGCTCAAGGGCCGGCACATGGTGGACGCGTGGAACGCGCTGGGCCTGGATGTCGCGGTGCTCGGCAACCACGAGTTCGACTTCGGCGACGAGGTGCTGCGCGAGCGCATCCGCCAGTCGCGCTTCACGTGGCTGGGCGCCAACGTGACGGACGCGAAGACGGGCGCGCTGTTCGAGGGCGTGAAGGCCTACGAGGTCCGCGAGGTGGGAGGCATCCCCGTCGGCCTGTTCGGCGTGGTGCTGACCGAGACGAAGACTTCGACGAAGGCGGGGCCGGACACCCAATTCGGCGACATCTGCGCGGCGGCGAAGGACGCGGTGGCGAAGCTGCGCGAGGCCGGGGCCAAGGTGGTGGTGGGCCTGACGCACCTGCCGCTGGAGCAGGACCGGCAACTGGCGAAGTGCGTGAAGGTCGACGTGATTCTGGGCGGCCATGACCACGTGGGCGCGGCGGACCGCACCACGGGCACGCCCATCTTCAAGGTGCCCTCGGACGCGCTGGAGCTGGGCAGGCTGTCGCTGGACGTGGACCCGGCGACGGGCACCGTTCGCAAGACGTCCTGGACGCGGATTCCCGTCACGAAGAAGGCGCCGGAGGATGCCGGGTTCAACGAGGCCATGAAGGCCTATGGGCCGCTGTTCGCGCGGCTGGCGGAGCCGGTGGGCAAGACGCCGGTGGCGCTGGATGCGCTCACCGCGCACGTGCGCACTCGGGAGACGAACCTGGGCTCGTTCGTCGCGGATGCCTTCCGCGAGGCGGCGGGCTCGGACGTGGCCATCGTCAACGGAGGGGCGCTGCGCGCGGACAGCGTGCTGCCCGCCGGAGTGATGACGCGCAGGGATCTACACTCGCTGATGCCGTACACGGACGAGCTGGTGGTGGCGGAGGTGAAGGGCGCCACGCTGCGCGCGGCCCTGGAGAATGGCGTCAGCCTGGCCCGCGAGGACGCCCGGCCCGGCCGATTCCTCCAGGTGTCGGGCCTGCGCTTCACGTTCGACCCGCGCAAGCCCGCCGGAGCGCGCGTGGTGGACGTGAAGGTGAACGGCAAGCCGCTGGACGCCGAGGCGACGTACCGGCTCGCCACGCTGAACTTCCTCACCAGCGGCAAGGATGGCTACGACGTGCTCAAGGGCCTGCCCACCACGCCCGCGCTGAAGGACGGACGCTCGCCACTGGACGTGCTCGCCGACGCGTTCAAGTCGGGCAAGCCCGCGCCGCGCGCGAAGCCCGAAGGCCGCATCATCCGGTTGGGCGGGAGCACGCTGGCCCCCGACGCGCGCCGACCCGCACCGCCCATGAAGTAGCCCTGGCTGGAATTGACCCGCCCCTCTCATTCACTTCCAGACACTCGGGCCGCTTGAAACCTGGGTGCCTTTTGCCCCGTGTCTGGCAATGAACGCGAGGGATTGCTCCACTGCCGCGCCGGCGGAGCACCCCTTCTTCTGCGACGTGACAAACCCGGCCCGGGCGAGCTCCCCACCACCCCCACGCGGGAGTTCCCATGGCCGAGCTCGAGACGTTTCAGTTGCCGCAATCCGTGAGTGGAAGCGAGTCCGACGTCGCACTCGGGCTCTCCCTGGTTCGAGCCTGGAGGCGCGACGGCATCTTCCAGCTCGGCATGAGTCCCACCCAGGCGGACAAGGCCCGGCGCGCCTTCGAGTCGAGCCGCCGCTTCTTCCGCCAGCCGCTCGACGCCAAGTCCCGCTGCGTGAGTGATTTGACCTACAGCGGCTACGTCGCCTCCGGCGAGGAGCTGACGGCGGGCGAGGCGGACTACTCGGAGGTCTTCACCGTCTGCAAGGACGTGCCCCTCACGGACGCGCGCGTGCAGTCGCGCTGGCCCTGCCACGGCCCCGCGCCCTGGCCGGACGAGGCGTACCGCCACGACATGAAGGAACACACCGACGAGCTGGGCTCCACGGGAGAGCGCCTGCTGCGTCTGGTGGCGCTGGGCCTGGGCCTGGAGGTGGACACGCTCACGGCGCTGACTCGAGACGGGTGGCACCACATGCGCGTGCTGCGCTTCCCGGCCCGCTCCCCCATGGCGACCCGAGGCATCGGCGCGCACACCGACTACGGAATGCTGGTCATCGCCGCGCAGGACGATGTGGGAGGCCTCTACATCCGCCCCCCCGTGGAGGGCGAGAAGCGCCTCCGCAACTGGCTGCCGGGCGAGAGCTCCGCGGGAATGTACGAGCACGAGGAGCCGTGGACCTTCGTGAAGCCCGTGCCCGATGTCCTGACCGTCTTTCCCGGAGACATCCTCCAGTTCCTCACGCGGGGCTATCTCCTCTCGACGCCGCACAAGGTCGCCCTCAACACGCGGGAGCGCTTCGCGATGGCCTACTTCCACGAGCCCCACTTCGAGGCGTGCGTGCGTCCGCTGCGGGAGCCCACGCGTGACGAGTTCATCCACTACGGCTCGCACTTCACCAACATGTTCATGCGCTGCTACCCGGACCGCGTCACCACCCAGCGCATCCTCGACGAGGACCGCCTGACGACGCTGGCCTGGCTGCGCGCGGATGCCGTCCAGCGCACCGCGCCCGTGGAGGAGGTGCCGCTGCGCCGCGCCGCGAGCTGAGGGCCCTCGACGACGGCGCCGACGTCACGGCGTCGTCCAACCCCGGAGTCGATACACGACACGTCCCGCCAGCTCGCGCAGGACGTCCGTGCTCTGCGACAGGGAGGACGCCCGGGGCACCCAGCTCAGTCTCCCCGGGCGCGTGGCGGGCATCCGCGCGTCCACCGGCAGCGTGTCCGGCCGCAGTCCCACGGCGGCGAAGCAGCCCGCGGCGCGAGGCATGTGCGCCGCGCTCGTCACCAGGAGCAGCCGCTTCCAGCCCCGCTCGCGGATGATGCGCTCGGACTCCAGCGCGTTCTCCCGCGTGTTCCGGCTCCGGCCCTCGGTGACGATGCGCTCCGCAGGCACGCCCCACTCTTGAAGCAAGCGCGACAACACGTCCGCCTCCACCACGGCCTCGGGACGCGGGTCCAACGAGCCGCCCGAGATGAAGACGTGGCGAGCGCGCCCCTCGCGCACCAGCTCGAAGCCCTTCAGCACACGCTCCGATGCGGCGTTGAACTCGACGCGCCCAGTGCGCTCCGTGGCGGCCGGGTCCAACCCTCCGCCCAGGACGATGACGGCGTCGTACGTCACGCCCGGCTCGGACGTGTCCTTCGCGCCCGACTCCGCCACGGACGTCAGCAGCGTGGACACCACGTCGGTGGAGAAGAGGTAGAGCACCCCCAGGCCCGCGAGCGTGAGCCCCCGGGAAAGGCGGGGCCTGCGGCGCAGCACCGCGCCTCCGACGACGAGCAGCAGCAACGCCCACGTCAGGGGTGCCAGGAAGAGGTCCAGCACCTTCGAGAGAATCAGGAACACGGGACGCGATGGCCCTTCAGCGCTCGCCCCAGTGGAGCTTCTGGCGAAGGATGGAGAAGTAGGCCACGCGGGGGTTGCGCACCAGGTTGACGCGGTTGGCGGAGCGCACCACCTCGATGCAGTCGCCGCCCTGCAGCCCGTGGCCCGTCTGTCCGTCCAGCGTCAGGTACGTGTCCGCCGTCTCGCTGCGCAGGGTGATTCGGATGACCCGGTCCGCCGGCACGACGATGGAGCGCTGGGTGAGCGCGTGCGAGCAGATGGGCGACAGCACCGTGCAGTCCACCGACGGGTGGACGATGGGTCCGCCGGCCGACAGCGAGTAGGCCGTGGAGCCCGTGGGCGTGGCGAGGATGACGCCGTCCGCCTTGTACGTGGTGATGGGCACCCCATCGATGGACGTCTCGTGGTCGGCGATGCGCGCCAGCGCGCCCTTGTTGATGACCACGTCGTTGAGGATTTCGTCCTCGATGAGCACGCTGCCGTTGCGGATGAGCCGGCACGTCAGCTTCATGCGCGAGTCCACCTGGAAGCGGCCGGCCTGCACCTCCTCCAGCGTGGAGAACAGCTCCTCCACGGGAATCTCCGTCATGAAGCCCAGGCTGCCCAGGTTGACGCCGAGGATGGGCACGCCGCGTCCGCCCAACAGGCGCGCCGCGTAGATGAGGGTGCCGTCGCCTCCCAGCACCACCGTCAGGTCCGCCCGGGCCGCCAGCTCCCGGTCCTCTATCCGAGGCCAGCCCAGGACATGGGCCAGGGAGCGGTCCCCCAGCACGGTGAGGTGCGGGTACGTCTCCCGGATACGCGCCGCCAGCGCCACCGCCTCCGGGTTGTCCTTCTTCGCGACGATGACGAGGGTCTGCACGCGGGGGCTTTTTAATCCAGGCGGGCACCCGGGCGCTCCCCTGATTTGCGCGAGGGCCCGCCCACCAGACAGAGGCCCCGGCGAGGCGGCCTTCGGGGCGCTAGGTTTGGGGCTTCCATGGACCTCTTCGAACATGCCGGCCAGAAGGAGCAGGCCCGCCGGGCGCCGCTCGCGGAGCGGATGCGTCCCCGGGCCCTCGACGAGTTCGTCGGCCAGGAGCACATCACCGGAGAGGGTCGCTTCCTGCGCCGCGCCATCGAAAGCGACCAGGTCCCCAGCCTCATCCTCTGGGGACCTCCGGGCACCGGCAAGACGACGCTCGCGGGGCTGGTGGCCCGCTCCACCGGCGCCGCCTTCGACTCGGTGTCCGCCGTCCTCGCCGGCGTGAAGGACATCCGCGAGACGGTGGCCCGCGCCCAGGACCGGTGGAACCTGAATCGCCAGCGCACCTTCCTGTTCATCGACGAAATCCACCGCTTCAACAAGTCGCAGCAGGACGCCCTGCTGCCCCACGTGGAGAAGGGCACCGTGACGCTCATCGGCGCCACCACGGAGAACCCGTCGTTCGAGGTGAACGCCGCGCTCCTGTCCCGCTGCCGCGTCGTCACCCTGCGCGGGATGGAGGAAGAGGAGCTGGTGCCGCTCTTGCGCCGGGCCGTCGCGGACGCACGAGGCCTGGGCGGCAAGGTGGTGGTGGAGGAGGACGCGCTGAGCTTCCTCGCGAGCACGGCCGGCGGTGACGCGCGCAAGGCCCTCACCGGCCTGGAGGTGGCCGCGGCCCACGGCGGCGAGAAGGTGGACCGGAAGGTCGCGGAGGAGGCGCTCCAGCAGAAGACGCTGCTCTACGACAAGGGCGGCGAGGAGCACTACAACGTCATCAGCGCCTTCATCAAATCCATGCGCGGCAGCGACGTGGACGGCGCGCTGTACTGGATGGTGCGCATGCTGGAGGCGGGCGAGGACCCCCTCTTCGTCCTCCGGCGCATGGTCATCTTCGCCTCGGAGGACATCGGCAACGCGGACCCGCGCGCGCTGAGCGTGGCGGTGGACGCGCTGCAGGCCTTCCAGTTCGTGGGGCTGCCCGAGGGCACCCTGCCCCTCACCCAGGCCGTGACGTACCTGGCCCTGGCGCCCAAGTCGAACGCGGTCATCGCCGCGTACACCGCCGTGCGCGAGGCCGTGACGAAGGAAGGCGCGCTGCCGGTGCCGCTGCACCTGCGCAACGCGCCCACGAAGCTGATGAAGTCGCTGGGCTACGGGGGCGGCTACAAGTACCCGCACAACTTCGAGGGCAACTACGTCCCGGAGGACTACCTGCCGGAGGCCCTGCGCGCCCGGCGCTTCTACACCCCCACCCGGAACGGGCTCGAGGCGGAGCTGGCCGAGCGCTACGAGACGATTCAACGCCAGCTCGCGGAGCGCGTCCGCGAGCCTGGCGAAGAGGGTTGAACTAGGAGGCTGCTTCCAACGGCTCGACTCCGTCGACGTCGTCGTCCTTGAGGACGCGCGGCTTCATGGAGCGGCCGGCCACCTCGTACTGCTTGAGGAGGCGACGGAAGTTGGAGCGGTCCACGCCCGCGGCGCGCGCGGCGCTGGAGACGTTCTGGTTGTTCTTCTCCAGGAGCGCGGACAGGTAGCGGCGCTCGAAGGCGCGCATCGCCAGGCGCTTGGCCTGGGCGTACGGCAGATGCGCCAGCGAGAAGACCTCCACCGCCGAGTCGGCCTGCGGCGCCGACTGGAAGCCGGGCGGCAGGTCCTCCACGTCGATGACCTCGTTGCTGGTGAGCACCACCGCGCGCTCGATGACGTTCTCCAGCTCGCGCACGTTGCCCGTCCACCGGTTGCAGGTGAGGGCCTCCATGGCGCGCGGAGAGATGCCCGCCACCTTCTTGTCCGCCTTGGATGCGTACAGCTTCAGGAAGTGGTGCGCGAGCAGCGGCACGTCCTGCGGCCTGTCGCGCAGGGGCGGCAGGTCGATGGTGATGACGTTGAGGCGGTAGAAGAGGTCCTCGCGGAACTTGCCCTGCTCCTTGGCGCGGGACAGGTCCACGTGCGTGGCGGCGATGACGCGCACGTCCACCTTGACGGGCTCGTTGGCGCCGACCCGCTTCACCTCGCCCTCCTGGAGGACGCGCAGCAGGCGAACCTGGGTGGCGGGAGGCACGTCGCCAATCTCGTCCAGGAAGATGGTGCCGCCGTCGGCCGCTTCAAACAGGCCCTTCTTGTTGCCCGTGGCGCCGGTGAAGCTGCCCTTGATGTGGCCGAACAGCTCGCTCTCCAGCAGCGTCTCCGTGAGCGCCGAGCAGTTGACGGCGACGAAGGGCTTGTCCTTGCGCGAGCTGCGGTAGTGGATGGCGCGCGCCACCAGCTCCTTGCCCGTGCCGCTCTCGCCCTGGATGAGCACCGTGGCCGTGGAGTGGCTGACGGTCTCCACCAGCTTGAAGACCGAGCGCATCTGCGGCGACTGGCCGATGAGGTCCTCGAACTGGCTGCGCACGGTGAGCGCCTCTTCCAGCGCGCGGGTGCGGTCCTTGAGCGCCTTGCGCTCGGCCGCCTTGGCCACCGTGAGGCTCACCTCGTCGATGTTCTCGAAGGGCTTGGTGAGGTAGTCGTACGCCCCCGCCTTCACCGCCTCCACCGCCGTCTCCACGGTGGCGAAGGCCGTCATCATGATGACCTCCACATCCGGACGGTCCGCCTTGATTCCGCGGAGCAGGTCCATGCCGGACAGGTTCGGCATCTTGATGTCGAGGACGACGACGTCGATGGACGGGTCCTTGGCCGCCGTCAGACCTTCCACCGCATCATCAATGGCCACCACCGGGTGGCCCTCGCGCTGGAGAATCTGCGTCACGGCCTTGAGGACGACGGAGTCGTCATCCACGACGAGGACTTTGGCGCGCTTGACTTGGTTCACGGCAACCTCTCGAGCTGCAGGGGAATGGGCAGGAAGACGGTGAAACGGGAGCCGGCGCCCACCTGGGTGTCGACGTGGAAGCTGCCCCCGTGGTCCTGAACGATGCGGTACGCGATGGACAGACCCAGCCCGGTGCCCTCACCGGGGGGTTTGGTGGTGAAGGAAGGCTCGAAGATGCGCGGCAGGTGCCGCTCCTCGATTCCGCAGCCGGTGTCGGACACCGCGAAGAAGCAGCGGTCTCCCTCGCGGCCCGTCTCCAGCGTCAGCTTGCCTTCGCGCTTGGGCAGCGCCTGAAGGCCATTCTGGAGCAGGTTGAGCACCACCTGCGCGAGCGTGCCGGGGTCCCCGTACACCTTGGGGAGCCCTTCCTTCAAACCCAGGGACAGCACCGCGCGAGGCGTCGCCTTGATTTGCGCGCGGAAGAGCACCGCCGCGTCTTCCACGCAGCGCGACAAGTCGAACAGCCGCCGGTCCTCCACGCGGCTGTGCCGGCTGAACTTCAGCAGGCTCTCGACGATGCGCTTGCAGCGAAGCGCGCTCTCTTCAATCAGTCCCAACGATTCCAGGTCCGCGTCGTCGCGGCCCGCGTCGCGCGACATGAGCTGCGCGAACGCGAGGATTCCGCCCAGCGGATTGTTGATTTCATGCGCCACGCCCCCCGCCAGCTGCCCCACCGCCGCCATCTTCTCCGTCTCGATGAGCCGGCGCGTCATCGCCTGCTCCTCGGTGACGTCGCGATAGGTGCACACCACCCGCTCATCCCCCGCCATGGGGTACGCGGCCACCACGTACGTCCGGCCCCCCTGCTGCACCTCACCCCGCGCGCCCTTGCCACTCTCCATCGCCGCCGGCAGCGGGCACCCCGTGCACGGCTCGTTGCGGCCGAAGAGGTAGCGGTAGCAGGCGACGTCCGACGGAATCTGCTCGATGGAGCGCCCGGCCACGTGCGCGTACGCCAGGTTCGCCCGCCGCACCGCGAAGTCGCGACCGCGGACGACACACAGCGGCGTCTCCATGCAGTCGAACGACAGCTCCCACTCGCGCTTGGCCTGGCTGAGCATCCGCGTGCGCTGCGCGACGCGCTCCTCCAGGTCCGCGTTGAGCAGCTTCAGCTCCGCGTTCTGCGCCGTCGTCACCCGGTACAGCCGCTCGTTCTCCGCCTGCAGCGCGTACTGCTCGAACGCGCTCTTCACCGTCAGCACCAGGTGGCTGTCGTTCCAGGGCTTGGAGATGAAGCGGAAGATTTCGGAGCGGTTGATGGCCTCTTCAATGGCCTGCTGGTCCGCCTGACCCGTGAGCATGATGCGCTGGGCGCGCGGCTCCTGCTGCTTCACCCGCGTCAGGAACTCCACCCCGTTCATGCCGGGCATGCGGAAGTCGGAGATGACGACCTCGGGACGGAACTCCTCCACCGTCCTCAGCGCCTGTTCGGCGTCCGTCGCGGTTTCGATATCCCAGTCACCTCGACGCAGCACCCGCCGGATGGACTTGAGGATGTTCTCCTCGTCGTCCACGAGCAGCAGCCGGCCGCGCGGGGCGGCTTCGGGCTTCGGGAGCTGTGCGGCGAGGGGTCCCATGGGATTCTTTCCGTCCCATGACATTTGCAATGCGTTTGCCAGCCGGTGGGGCACTGCAAACCCATGGAATCACGAGATGATTCGACTCCCCGACAATCGGGGGCCGGGGTCACCCTAGACTCATCCCCTATTGCCGGGTCAATATCAACCCAGGGTCTTTGACCCAGGTCAGTCGCCCTGCGACGAGGAGGGCGGCAAGAGGGGCATTTGAGAGTGGAGACAGATGCGATCCCGCCCCTCGTCCTTGGCCCGGTAGAGCGCTTCATCGGCGGTGAGCAGGAGCTGCTCGGGGCTGAGGACGGTGCGGTGGGGAAAACTGGAGACGCCCAGGGAGGCCGTGACTTGAAGTGCTCCATCCGGCCCTACCCGTAAGGTCGCCAAATCGCGGCGCACACGCTCCGCCACCGAGAGGGCCCCCGTCAGGTGGGTACGGGGTAGCAGGACGGCGAACTCCTCGCCCCCGTAGCGAGCCACCAGGTCCGTTTCGCGCACGCTGGCCTGGAGGGTGGCGGCCACCTCCCGGAGCACTCCGTCCCCCGTGGTGTGGCCATGCCTGTCGTTCACCTGCTTGAAGTGGTCCAGGTCCAACAGGATGAGCGCCAGCGGGTCGTCGTAGCGCTGCGCCCGGCGGAACTCCTCGCGCAGCCGCTCCTGGAAATGGCGGTGGTTGTGGACCCCCGTCAAACCATCCGTCGAAGACAGCCGCTGCAGCTCACCCACCTGGTTGGATAGCTGAGTCAGACGGGCCTGGGTCCGCAGACTCTTGCCCACCCGGGCCCGCAGTTCTTCCGCATCCCATGGGTCAAAGACGACCTCGGCACCCAGGGCCAGCGCACCCACCCAAAAGGCCCGGGTTTCCCTATCTGCCAGGACCACCACGGGAGGCCCTGGCGGTCCTTCCAGGGCCAGCAGTTTGTCGAGCCAGTCCCGGGCTGGCGGCTCTCCAGGCGGGCGGGCGACCCACACCACCAGGTCCACCTCCCGCGCCAGCCGACCCACCTCGGGGCCGGGAGAGACGAGCCGGAGGCAGAAGTCGTCCGGCCCGAGCGCCCGCGCCAGCCGGGCCAGGGTTGATTCCGCTTCGTCCACCACCAACAAGGTGCAGGGCCTGATGGTCACAGTATCCCCGGAAAATGGTGACTCCACGGTACCACACAGGTGATTTCAGGTGGGAGTCCCATGATTGATTTAGGACCCGGGGCTTGGTACCGAGCCGCCCGAGCAGTCCCCCCGTACCCCGAGGTCCTCCGTGGCCAAGTACCCCAGCATCAGCCTCTTCCTTCCCGCATGGAACGAGGAGGACTACGTCGAGCGGGCGGTGGGGCGCGCGGTGGAGGCGCTCTCCCAGCTGACGGACGACTTCGAAATCATCGTCGTCAACGACGCGTCGACGGACCGCACGCAGGAGCTGGCGGAGGCGATGACGCAGCGGATTCCGCAGCTGCGGGTCATCAACCATCCGGTGAATCTGAAGCTGGGTGGGGCGATGCGCACGGGGCTGGCGGCGTCGACGAAGGACATCGTCGTCTACTCGGACATCGACCTGCCGTGGGATTTGCGGGAGCTGGAGCGCTCACTGCACCTGATGGACTACCTGGAGGCGGACATGATTTGCGCCTTCCGGTTCGACCGCACGAGCGAGGGGCCCAAGCGCATCGTCTACTCGTTCGTCTACAACATGCTCATCCGGGCGTTGTTCGACATCCAGATCAAGGACGTCAACTTCAGCTTCAAGGTGATGCACCGCCGGGTGCTGGAGTCGATGGAGCTCAAGAGCCAGGGCTCGTTCATCGACGCGGAGCTGGTGGTGAAGGCCATCCGCAAGGGCTTCCGGGTGTTCCAGATGGGTGTGGACTACTTCCCGCGCACGCGTGGCGTGTCCACGCTGGCCTCGCCGTCGGTCATCGTGAAGATGGTGAAGGAGCTGGTGAAGCTGTACCCGGAGACGCGCACGCCAGCGCCGCCGACGCAGCCGGTGCGCCTGCCGCCGTCGGTGCAGCCGCTGCGCACGGTGTCCGGCCGCACGGCGCGGGGCTGAGAGCCCGCCGTGACTTCACGCCCCACGCGCCTCGTGGTGAATGCGGACGACCTGGGGCTGCACCCGTCGCTGGACGCGGGCATCCTCCGCGCGCATCGCGAGGGCATCGTCACCAGCGCCACGCTGCTGGCGATGGGGCCCACGGCGTCGGAGGCGGCGGACCGCGCGAGGGCTCAAGGGCTCGCGGTGGGGCTGCATCTGGCGCTGTCCACCCGGCTGACTCCGGCCGCTCCCGCGCATGCGGTGAGGACGGTGGCGCCCGGGGGAAGGCTGCGCGGGAGCTGGGCGGACTTCGCGAGGGACTGGTTGATGGGGAAGGTCCGGCGCGAGGAGGTGGCGCTGGAGCTGGATGCGCAGCTGCGGCGGGCGCGCGAGCTGGGCGTGGCGGTGGACCACCTGGATGGGCACCAGCACCTGCATGTGCTTCCGGGCATCCGGCCTCTCGTGGAGGCACTGGCCGCGCGGGAGAAGCTGCCGTTGCGCTGGCCGGATGCGTTGCCCCGTATGCGGTGGCTGCGGACGCCTGGGCCCGCGCTGAAGACGACGCTGCTGACGGTGCTGGCGCGCACCGCGCCTCGTGCGGCCCAGGGAGTGCGACGGGTGAGCGCGGGCGGCGTGTTCGAGGCGGGGCGACTGGACGAGGCGGCGTTGCTCGCCGCTCTGGACGCACTGCCCTCGGGAGACTTCGAGCTGGGTTGTCACCCTGGTGAGGGCGCTCCGCATGTGCCGGAGGACCCAGCGTGGCGCTATGGCTGGCAGGCGGAGCTGGCGGCCCTCACCAGCCCTCTCGTGAGGGCGTGCCTCACCGAGCGGGGCATCCAGCTCCATAGCTACGCGACTCTCGCTTCCGCGAATTAGAGCGCACCAGCGGGAGCAGCCCGCATCGCGGCATGACATCCGCGACGCTCGCCGCAGAGACTCAGCGCGCGGTCAACCTGCACCGCGTCGGACGTGACCTCACGACGGAAGGCAGCCACCCTGCTCCGTCGCGGCACGACCTACGGAGCACTCGCCTCCGCGACATAGAGCACATGGGATGTCGTATAGCCTCGCCCCAGGTCCACCACGTCGCGCACGACGAAGCCCGCGTCCTCGAGCAGCACCGTCATCTCCGCGCGAGGCTTGAGCACCATTCCACCACTCGCCTTCGTGCGCCCGAGCAGCGACACCATCACCCACTCCTGCGCCAGCGCCTTGCGGTGCTTCCAGGAGCCATCCCCTTCCACCTCCTTCAGCAGGAAGCGCCCTCCTGGCTTGAGCAGCCCATGCACCGTGCGCAGGAACGCGGGCCACTTCGCCTCGGGCAGCAGGTAGAGCACGTCGCACACCACCGCCGTGTCACACGCTCCCGGCAGCGCGGGCGCCAGCACGTCCTCCACCGTGCCCTCCGACAGCTTTACCTGGGGCACTCCCGCCAGCGCCCGGCGCGCCCACTCCACCTTGCGCGGGTCCGGGTCCACGCCGTGCACCGTACGACTCGGCTCCGCCAACGCCAGCAGCGCGGAGAGCAGACCGTGCCCACAACCGATGTCCGCCACGGTGCCACCCGACACCCGCTCGGCCACCGCGAGCAGCGGCGCGGACGACGCACGCGCATGCACATGAAAACGCTCGGCGGCGGGGAGCCCGGAGTACAGCGCCAAGGCCTGCTCGAGGAGCGTGCTCATGAGATGTAGTAGTCCGCGCCAAAGGCCCAGGACAACACGAGCAGCGACACCGCACCCACCGCCAGCGCGCCCTGGAGCACCCGAGGCCGCTGCCTCAACAACAGCGCTCCCGTGAGAAACACCGGGAACGAGGACAGCAGATATCGCCCCATGCCCATGAAGTCCTTCGTGGACCACGCGGGCAGGCCGACAATCGCCAGCACATACACCGCATAGCCCCACCCCAAGAGCTTGCGCGTGGGCCACACCAGCGCCAGCGCCAGGAAGGTGAAGAACGCGTGCGCCGCCAGTCGGAATGCCTCGCGCTTGTCCGAGGGATTCAGCACCACGCGCTCGAACCAGCTCACCTTGAGCCACGTGTGCCAGCCGGGGGTCTGCTCCCAGCCCTGCGCGCCCTGCACCTTCACGAACGCGAACGGGTCTCCGAACTTGTGCCACAGGAAGAGCATGTAGCAGCCGAAGCCCAACCCCGAGAGCACCGGCATGAAGTCCACCACGCCCCACTTCTCACCCCGGGCGTGCTTCCACTCCAGCCGCCGCACCAACAACCCCAGCACCACCGCGGGGGCCACCGGCCGCGCCGCCGTCGCCACCGCCGCCACCAGCACCGCGGGCGCCAGGTGCCCCTTCTCCAACAACAGGAAGGCCGACACCACCAGCAGGACGAACAGCGCGTCCGAGTACATGGCGCCGTAGAAGTACATGGTGAAGGGATACATCGCCATCAGCAGCCCGGCCTTGAGCGCCGTGTCATCATCCGTCAGCAGCTTCGCCCAGCGCGTGAACATGAGCAGCGCCAGCGGGCCACACAGCAGCGTTATCAGCACCCCGGCCTGATAGACGTTGGGCCCCAGCGTCTCCACCGCGCGGATGAGCAGCGGATAGAGCGGGAAGAAGGCCACCGAGCTCTGCTCGCCCGGCGTGTACTGGTAGCCCTCCTGGGCAATCCGCATGTACCAGCTCGAGTCCCACGCCACCCAACCCATGGTGACGTACTCGTCCAGGCGGACGACGGGGTTCTGCGGATTCTTGTGGAAGTAGCGCCACGCCCCGGCCGCCGCGGCGGCACTGCACAGCAGGACTGCGACGAGGACGACCAGGGCGATGGTGCGAGACGCGGAGCGGGCCATTCGGGCGGCAGGCTGTTCCTAGAACACCGCCCTGGTCAAGCACCGGGGTGGGAAGTCACGCTCCCCCACCCCGGCGGCCACGGGCTCAGCGCGGGTAGAACGTCTTGCCCGCCTTCACCATCTCCACCAGCAACGGCGCCGGCGTGAAGCGCTCACCGAGCTTGTCCTGGTAGTGCTCCAGCTTGCGCAGCACCTCCGCCGGCCCACGGCTGTCGGCGTAGTGGAACGGCCCACCGAGGAACGGCGGGAAGCCCAACCCGAAGATGGCGCCCACGTCACCGTCGCGCGCGCTGCGGAGGATGCCCTCGCCCAGGCAGCGGATGGCCTCGTTCACCATCTGCAACACCAGCCGCTCCGCCATCTCCGAGGCATCGAACGACTTGCGCTCCTTGCCATGCGGCAGGAGGGCATAGACGGTCGGGTCCACTTCCTTCTTCTTGCCGTTCTCGTAGACGTAGAAGCCCTTCTGGCTCTTGCGACCCAGCCGGCCATCGGCCACCACGCCGTCCAGCGACTTCGGCGCCGCCATGCGCTTGCCGAAGGCCGCCTCCATGATGGGCCCGACTTTGTGGGCCACGTCGATGCCCACCTCGTCCAACAGCGTCATCGGCCCCACCGGGAAGCCGAACTCCACCAGCGCCTTGTCCAGCGCGGCGATGTCGGCGCCCTCGGCCAGCAGGTGCGCGGCCTCGTTCATGTACGGCGCGAGGATGCGCGAGGTGTAGAAGCCCGGCCCGTCATTCACCACGATGACCGTCTTGCCCTGCTTGCGCCCCACCTCCACGCACGTGGCCGTCACCCAGTCCGCCGTGCCCGCGTGGGTGATGATCTCCAAGAGCGGCATCTTGTTGACCGGGCTGAAGTAATGCATGCCGATGACCTGCGCCGGCCGCTGGCTGCCCTTGGCCAGCTCCGTAATCGGGATGCTGGAGGTGTTGGACGCGAAGATGGCGTCGGGGCCGGTGACGGCCTCCACCTCCGCGAGGATGCGGTGCTTGAGCTTCAGGTCCTCGAACACCGCCTCGATGACCAGGTCCGCCGCCTTGAAGCCGCTGTAGTCGGTGCCCGCGGTGATTCGCGCCTGCTTCGCCGCCGCCTCGCGCCACGTGAGTGAGCGCCGCTTCACGCGCTCGTCCAGGATGCCCTGCACCTGCTTCAGCGCGCGGCTCGTCCCCGCGTCGTCCTTGTCCTTCACCCGCACCTGCACGCCCTGGAGCACGCCGGCCACGTAGGCGATTCCGCCGCCCATCAACCCGCCGCCCAGCACCGCGACCTTCTTCACCTCGCGCGGCTTCACGCTGGCGTCGGCCGTGCCGTTCTCCTTCTTGAGCGCCGTGGTCGCGAAGAAGACCTCCACCAGCCGCTTCGACACGTCCGACATCACCAGCTCGCCGAACGCCTTCGCCTCCGCCTCCAGGCCCGCCTTGCGCCCGGACTCCAGGCCCGCGCGCACCACCTGCAACGCCTTCTCCGGCGCCGGGTACTTGCCCCGCGTCTTCTTGCGCAGCTGCTTGCGTGCCTGGTCGAAGAGGACCTTGCGGCCCAGCGGGTTGTCCTCCAACGCCACCTCCGCCCACAGCTCCTTGTTCGCCAGCCCCTGGAAGAAGCCCGCGACGCCCTTCTTCTGCCCCACCGCCTTGAAGCCCTGGCCGTGCGTGCGCTCGGGCTTCAGCGTGCCCTCGGCCAGCTCCCGGGCGCGCTGGAGCGCGACCGCGCGGAGGATGGGCGTCGGCACGACTTCGTCGACGATGCCCAGCTTCTTCGCCTTGGACGGCTTGACGTTCTTCCCGGTGAGGATGAGGTCCAGCGCCGCCTGAACACCGATGAGCGCGGGCAGCCGCTGCGTACCACCCGCCCCGGGAATCAGGCCGAGCTGTACCTCCGGCAGGCCGAGCGTCGTCTTGGGGCTGTCCGTGGCGATGCGGTAGTGGCACGCCAGCGCCCACTCCAGGCCTCCGCCCAGACATGCGCCGTGGATGGCCGCGACGACGGGCTTGGGGAACGCCTCCAGCCGGTCGAAGCCCGCCTGCCCCTGCTGGCTCATGAGGGTGGCCTCCTCCGCCGTCTTGAGCGTCTGGAGGTAGTCGATCTTCGCCCCGGCGACGAAGCTGTCCTTCTTGCCGGAGATGAGCACCACCGCCTTCACGTGGGACTCGCGCTCCACCTCTTCCAGCAGGAGCGTGAAGGCCGCGCCCACCTCGGGGGACAGCGTGTTGACGGCCGAGTCCGGCAGGTCGAACGAGACGACGGCGATGCCGTCCTCCACGGAGAGGGAGAAGCCCTGCTTCGCCTCGAGCTCTTCAAGCTTGATGGCCATCACGCACGCTCCAGGACCACCACGGCGCCCAGGCCGCCGGCGGCGCAGACGGTGCACATCACCGTGTTCTTGTTCCGACGCTTCAGCTCGTTCAGGGCCTGGGTGACGATGCGCGCCCCCGTCGCCCCGAAGGGATGACCAATGGCGATGGAGCCTCCCGTGACGTTGAGCCGCTCCCGGTCAATCTCCCCCACCGGCTCGCTCCAGCCCGCCTTCTTCGCGAACGACTTGGACGCCAGCGCCTGGAGGTTGCTGCCCACCTGCGCGGCGAAGGCCTCGTGCATCTCGACGAGGTCGATGTCCGACAGCTTCAGCCCCGCGCGCTTGAGCGCCGTGGGCACCGCGTACACCGGCCCCTGGAGCAGTTGGTCCCCCGGGTCCGTGGCCGCGTATGCGTGCGAGCGCAGGTAGCCCAAGGGCTCGTACCCCAGCGCCCGGGCGCGCTCCTCGCTCATCAACAGCAGCGCCGCGGCGCCATCCGTGAGCGGCGACGCGTTGCCCGCGGTGACGGTGCCGTACTTGCGGTCGAACACCGGCTTGAGCTTGCCCAGCGCCTCCAGCGTGGAGTCCTCGCGGATGATGTTGTCGCGCGTCGCCGTCGTCTCGTACCGGGGCGGCACCGACACGTGCATCACCTCGTCGTCGAAGCGGCCGTCCTTCCACGCCGCCGCCGCGTTCTTGTGCGACGCCAGGGCAATCCGGTCCTGCTCGTCGCGGGAGATGCCGTTCTCCTTGGCCATCTTCTCCGCGCTCTCGCCCATGGACAGGCCCGTGGAGTACTCGGCGATGGCGGGCGGCACGGGAACCAAATCCGTCGCCTTGAGCTTCTGGAAGGGCTTGAGCTTCTCCGGCAGCGAGCGCCCCTTGGAGGCCGCCGCCAGCGCGTGCGCCAGGGGCCGGCTGGTGAACACGGGCGCGTCCGACATCGCCTCGGTGCCACCGGCGATGGCCACGTCCACCTCGCCCACCGCGATTGAGTTGGCCGCCGTCGTCATCGCCTGGATGGACGTCGCGCAGGCCTTCGTCACTGTCGCCGCTTCAATCTTCATCGGCAGGCCCGCGGCGATGACGACTTCGCGGGCGATGGACGGCGCCGTCAGCGAAGGAATCACCGTGCCGAACACCAACTGGTCGATGAGGTTCGGGTCCAGGTCCGAGCGCTGCACCAGCTCCTGGACCACCATGCGGCCCAAATCCAGCGCGGTGAGCCCGGCGAAGACGGTGCCCGCCTTGACGAATGGGGTCCGCAGGCCGCGGACGATGGCCACCCTGCGGTGACCGTTACGCTTCTCGCTTGCCATGTGTGCCTCACCCTCCCAAGACGACGAGTGAGGCCCATCTAACGGGCGGTGATGCGCCGCGTCAACCCGCGATTGACTCAAGAGTCAATCCGCGAGCACTTGGCCGGGGGCACGTCGTCCCCGCAAGCGAACGAGGGGGCGAAGGGCCCATGACGGGCACTTCCACCCCCTCGTCCGGTGACTCACGGGGCCAGGCCCCGCGCACGACTACTTCGGCTGGGTGTTCGCCGGCTGACCCACGGTGATGTCGAAGCGAACACCACCCGCCTCCTCGACCTTGGTCGGGTTCTCCTGGCTGGCCGAGTGCTGGACGAGTTCCACCTCGAACTTGCCCTGGTCTGCATCCGTCACCTGCGCGGAGAAGCGCACACCCACGTGGTGAGCGCCGTCCGGATCCAACGTCAGGCCCTCCAGCCGCGCGCCATTCGGGTTGACGATGCGCACCTGGCGCTCGCCCACCACCTCGAAGCCCGTGCCCTGATGCTGCCAACGGGCCCACAGCTCCTGGGGCAGCGTGAGGATGAGCTGACCGCGCTGCAGGAAGGACGGACCACCGGTGCGCTGGGGGATGCGAACCTCCAGGGCCGCCGTGCCGGGGGCGTCACGCAGCAGGTTGCGCAGGCGGAAGTCGAACTCGCTCGAGGGCGCGAACGACGTCAGGTTCACCACGTTGATGTTCTTCCACGCCAGGTTGTTGTTCCAGCGCGTGTTGTTGAGCGTGTTGGAGCCCGGCAACTCCACCAGCGTCATCGGGTCCTGCGCGGACACCCAGCGCGTCAGCAGGCAGTAGTGGCCCGGCGCCGGCACGGTCGTCCAGGGCACGAAGAACTCCTGCGTGGCACCCGCGGCGAGGCTGACGGGGATGGAGCCGATGGGCGCCCAGTCCGTGGGCCACACAGCCGCGCCGCCGGAGCCGGTGTAATAGACGAGCAGCGTGCCACTCGCCGGGTTGCCCACGGGTACGAGCGGACCGTTGTTGCGCAGCGTCACGTAGACGTAGTTCGGCTGGCCGAACTCGGGGTTCTGGTGGCCGACGCAGCCGAGCGTCTGACAGACGCGAATGTCGGGGCTGACCCAGATGGGGTCCACCGTCGGCGTGTTGCCGACGTCGCTGAGGGTGTCCTTCGAGTACACGTCCACGCGACACTGGGTGACGGTGAGCGAGACGAAGTCCACCGCGGAGTCGTCCTGCACGATGACGTCCACGAAGCCCTGCGCGTTGAGGGTGGGGATGAGGTTGACCGCGCCCGGGAGCGCCGCCAGGTTGAGGTTGATGGTGCCCGTGGCGCCGAAGGCCACGCCCAGGTTCGGCAGGGAGTCGCCCCACCCGGTGGCGAGCGGCGTGCCGCCCGGTCCCATGAACATGAAGCCCATGGAGTCATTGCTGCCCAGGTTGCGCACCGTCATGCGCAGGGTGGCACCACAGATGGGGCCATTGCGGCGCAGGTTGGTGAAGGTGGTGGCGAACCACCGGTCGCCGCTCGCGTCGTCGAAGGGACGCGAGCCGGGGACGCTGTAGACCGACGTGATGTAGCTGAGCATGCCGGCGCTGGGCGACGCCGGCTCGGTGGGCGCGACGAAGTTGTCCGCGATGCCCTGGGTGAAGGTCTGCGCCTGGGCCGTGCCGCTCCAGGTGAAGGCCACCAGGGCCAACAAGGTGATGGCAGAGCTGAAGGTGGTTCGGGGGTGTGATTGACGATGGTGCATACGCTCCTCGTGGTGCCGCGGGTTCAGCCGCACCGGTCCGGGTCGAAGAGGTCAGAATCGAGTTGAGCGAATGAATGGCGGGCTGCTGGCCGGCGACGGAGCAATGCCCGTGCCTGAAACCAAACACAGACAGTACAGGGATGACGCGGCGCCCAATGACTCGCGCAGAGACCTTTCACGCCACAAGAGTCGGGCTCCGTGTGGCGTGAAAGGTTACGGCGGGCCGCGCGCATTCCCAGACGGGCGCGCAGCGGCCCTGAAGCTTTACGGCGTCAGCGTTCCCTGACGGAGGGCGACACCGTGGCGGTGCACGGCCTCCACGGCGAACTTCGCGGCCTCGGGGTCCGTGGGCGGGAGGATGCCGTGGCCCAGGTTGAAGATGTGCCCCACGGGGCCGGCGCGCAGGAGGATGTCTTTGACGCGCCCATCCAATTCCTCACGCGGAAGGAACAGGTGCAGCGGGTCCAGATTGCCCTGGACGGAAACGTCCGGCCCCAGCACGCGGCGGCCTTCGTCCATGGGCATCGTCCAGTCCAGGCCCACCACGTCCGCGCCCGTGCGCTTGAGCAGCGGCAGGTGCGTGGACATGCCCACGCCGAAGACGATGACGGGCACGCCCGTGGCCTTCAGCTCGGACACCATGCGCGTCAGGTAGGGCATGCAGAAGCGCTCGTAGTCCCACGGCGACAGCTCGCCGCCCCACGAGTCGAAAATCTGGACGATGCTCGCGCCCGCCTCCACCTGCATCTTGAGGTAGGGGATGAGCGTGTCGGTGAGCTTGCCGAACAGGCGGTGCGCCAGCTCCGGCTGCTCGAACATCAGCCGCTTGATGAGGATGTAGCTCTTGGAGCCGCCGCCCTCCACCATGTACGCGGCCAGCGTGAAGGGCGCGCCCGCGAAGCCGATGACGGGCACGGAGTCGTTGAGCGCCTTGCGCGTGCGGCGGATGGCCTCCGCCACGAAGCCGGTGCCCTCCACCGGGTCCGGCACGCCCAGCTTGTCGATGTCCGCCGCGGTGCGCACGGGCTGGGGGAAGTGCGGGCCCTTGTCGCCCAGCTCCAGCGTGATTCCCATCGCCTCCACGGGAATCAGGATGTCGGAGAAGATGATGGCCGCGTCCACGCCCAGCCGAGTCACCGGCTGCACCGTCACTTCGGCGGCCAGGTCCGGGTGCTTGCACAGGTCCAGGAAGGCGATGTTGCCGCGGATGGCGCGGTACTCGGGCAGGTAGCGGCCCGCCTGACGCATGAGCCAGACCGGGGTGGTGTCGGTGGGCTGGCGGCGTGCGGCGCGGAGGAGTCGGTCGTTCACTTCGAGCTCTGGGTCAGGGCTCCGGTCGGGAGCGGAGGAGATGAGGGGTGACGAGGGCGGACGGTGCCGCGACGACGGGGCTTTGCTCCCAGGCCACCTCCACGCGGAGGGGACCCTGGCTGTCGAGGCCTGACGCGTCCGGCTCGGGAACGAAGAGCAGCCGGTTCGGGCCGCCTTCCCAGGCGAACTTCCCCGGGCCGTCGTCCCGGACGAGCTTGTACTCGAAGAGGCCGCCCACGGGCAGCGACAGTGTCACGGCGCCCGCCTCCGGGCGCAGCGAGCGCTCGGCCTTCCACCCGCCCAGCTCCGGCCCGCCGCCCACCACGCGCACGGAGGCGTCCCCCGTCGCGAGCACCACCGTGCGCCGTGCGCCTTCTCCGCGCCACCACGCCCGCGCCTTCGTGGCGAGCGCCGCGAAGCCACCCGGCGCGCGGGGCTTCAGCCGACGCAACGTCACCGCTCCAGGCGGCGTCGAGACGTGGAAGTACGGAGACTCGGCGAGCCGGGGCAGCATGCCCTCGGAGCCCGTCAGCGGGTCGGCGGCACGTCCGGCCTCGCCCAGCTCCCTGGGGAGGAACACGTCGCGGGGCTTCGTCCCGGAGTTGATGGCGATGAGCATCGCCTCGTCGGGCGTCACACGGGCGTAGGCGAAGAGGTCCTCCCGGGCGGCGAGCACCAGTGTCTCGCCACGCTGGAGGGCCCCACTGCCCCGCCGCAGCTCCAACAGCCGACCAATCCACGAACGCAGCGGGTGGTCCGGCGTGAAGCGCATGTCACCACGGTTCTCCGGCTCCTTCGCGCCGGTGAGTCCTTCCTCGATGCCGTACGTCAGCGCCGGGACACCCCGCGCGGTGAGCTGCACCGCCAGCGCGCGCTTCACCTTCTCCACATCCCCGCCGCACTCACTCATGACGCGGGGCAAATCGTGGTTGTCCAGCAGCGTCACCAGCGAGCCGGGCGCGGGGTTCAACCTGTCGTTGAAGAGCACCGCGCCCAGGTGCGCCGGCGAGCGGTTGCGACAGAAGACATCCACCAGCGCGAAGGCCAGCGGGAAGTCGAACATCGTCCCGAAGCGCCCCTCCTTCATCACCCGCGCCAGCAGCACCGGGTCGCCGTCCAAGAGCTCGCCCAGGAGGAGGAAGTCGTTGCCCGCGTGCGCGCGCACGTCGTCGTTGTAGCGGGCCCAGAAGTCCATCGGCAGGTGCTTGACGGCATCCAGGCGGAAGCCCGCCGGCTTCACCGCGTCCACCCACTTCAGCGACTTCGACAGCAGGTGCGCGTAGACCTCCTCCTGCTCCACCGCGAGGTCCGGCAGCCCGTGCACGTCGCGCATCACCAGCTCGCGCGAGTCCTCCCAGTTCTTGATGGGACCCAGGCCGTGGAACCACTCGGGCTTCTCACGCGCGAGCCGAGTCTCCGGCCCCACGTGGTTGAGCACCACGTCCAGCACCAGCCGCATGCCCCGGCGCCGCAGCTCCTCCGACAGCCGCGTCAGCAGGGCCGCGTCACCGAAGCGAGGCTCTATCCGGTCGAAGTCCTCCACCCAGTACCCGTGGAAGGCGCCGTAGCCATGGAACTTCTCCGTCCGCATCTGGAAGACGGGTGAAAGCCACACCGTGCGGACACCGAGCGACTTCAGCCCGTCCAGTCGGTCGATGACACCTTGCAGGTCTCCGCCGTGAAAGGCCTGCGCGTCCTTCGCATCCACCGTCCCGTCATTGCCCGCATCCCCGTTGGAGAAGCGGTCCACCAGCGCGAAGTAGATGGCATCGCCCTCCGGCGGCATCCACAGGCCCCGGTACGGCTTGGGCGTGGGAGGCGGCACGGGCGGAGCCTCGGGCCCGGGCGGCGGCAGCTCCGACGGGGTGCTCTTGCCCGGCTCGATTCCCTCGCCCGCCGGCGCGTCCAGGCCGGGCACCACGCCAGGGCCACCCTCCGTGTTCGGCACCAGCATGGGCGAGGCGAGGAACGAGTCGAACAGCGCGGCGGCCTGTCCCGAAATCTGGCGGGACACCTCGTTCTGCGCGTCATCCTCGCGCTGCTGGTCGAACTGGAGCGCGGCGCCGTAGTCCTGCAAGTCGCTGGTCGGCTCCAGCTTGGACGATGCGCGGTTCGCCGTCGTCTTCACGTACACGTCCCAGGAGAAGCGCCCGCCCACCTGGCCGAAGAACGACACCCGCGTCTCCACCAGGAGCAGCAGCGGGGCCTCCGGGGCCTGCTGCTTGAGCATCGCGAAGCGGCGCTGCGAGTCCGTCACCTTCGCGAACTCGGTGGCGTACCGCTCGTAGGGCACCTCCTCCACCTTGAGGTTGCGCCTGGCCAGGGCCTCTTGAATGCGCTGCCGGACACCTTCGGGGACCTGCGCCACGGTGCCACGTCGCTGCGCGTCGTCCCGGATATAGGCCACCGCCACCACCGTGCCCTCGGGCGCCAGCACCGGCGGCCCCTGCCGCTTCAGGCAGCCCGACGCCGTGAGCGCCAGGAGGAGGACGACCATCCACCGCTGTCTCAGAACCATCCTTCGGCCTCGATGGCGACCACCGAGTGCCAGTGGCGCTCGGGGCCGATGTACGTGTTGTACTGGTCCAGGCTATCCACGAACGAATTGCCGAACGCCGCGTGCTGCGAGGAGTGCTGGATGCCGTACAGGAGCCGCAGGCTGGGGCGCGCGTAGATGCCCCGTCCCGTCGGCGTGAGCACGACACCGATTTTTCCCTGCCACGTGTTGCGCGTGTCGCTGTCGCCGTACTCCAAGCCGCGCGAGTCCGGGATGCCCCCGGTGTTGGTGAACACCGAGTCCATGTGGTTGCGATACAGGTTGCCGTTCTGGCTGCGCTCCGTGGCGATGCTCGTCTCCGCCAGGAGGTGCACGCGCTCGGTGAGGAAGTACTGGAGCCGCAGCACCGTGGACGCGATGAAGCGGTCATCGTCGCCGGGCTTGATGGCGTTGTCCTTGTTGTACGCGTACCCCACCCAGACGCCCCACAGGGCCTCCAGCTTGTCGGGGATGATTTTCAGGTACGCCTCGTTGCCCAGCGCCGCCTCGTAGCGCTCGTCCGTCTGGTCCGCGATGAAGACCTGGAACTCCCTGTCGCGCACGAACTCCGTATAGGCCTGGTCGGGGTGCTTGCGCTCGAAGGTGAGGTACAGGTTGTCCCAGATGAGCGGCCCCACGTTGCCGAAGCCCACGTAACCCGCGGCCCGGTACGACAGCGCGCTGCGCGGGGTCAGGCGCCCCACCTCGTAGTCCGCCTGTCCCGGGTTCTGCTCGAAGTAGCGCTGCACGACTTCGCGCCGCACGAAGTCCTCGTAGTTGGTGTTGGGCGACGCGTAGAGCGCGTTGCGATTGCCCCGCACCTTCGGCTCGTAGCCGAGCTGCCCGCGGATGCCCAACTCCAGGTGTCCCGGAATCAGCCGGTAGCGGAAGGACGCGGCGCCGGTGAGCACCGTGTTGTACTTCTGGGGACGCAGCGTGTAGCCGCTGTCACCCACCGCCAGCAGCACGTCGTAGCGCTCCGCCTGGTACGTGCCGGACAGGCCCACCGTGTCCCAGAGCAGCGTCGCCGGGCGCTGGTCGTAGATGTGCAAGTCATTCCACCGGTCCTCGAGCGTGCCGAGCTGCCACGTCACCCTGTCGAGCAGGATGTTGCCGGCGCGCACGAACAGGTAGTCCGCGCGGAAGTTGACGAAGGAGCCGTTGCCCGGGTCCGCCGAGCGGAACGACGTGCCGGAGAAGCGCGTGTGCACCTCCGCCCACGCTTCATCCGTTCCGGGCGCGGACTGGAGCACGTCCAGTCGCAGGTTCAGCTCGCCGTAGGGGCTCTCGTTGAGGAGCCGGCCGTACAGCCAGTAGTAACCGAGCTGACCGGAGCCTCCCGAGAAGTCCGGGCGGGTCATGATGCGGAAGTAGCCCGCTGCGCCGAAGCGATCTCTCGATGCGTCGGCCAGGGTGACGAGCGGGATGAGGAGCAGCAGGAGGGCGCCGAGGCGCGCTGGCAGGACTCGCATGGACGGGCCCTGCTTATAGCGCACCTCGGCTGCCTGCCCCTACTCCGCGCGCAGGACGACGATGGTGCGCTCGGGCACCCCGTAGGTCACCCCCGTCACGGGGGACGGCGCGTCCAGCCAGGAGTTGCCCGTGACACGGGACTCCAGGCCCGTGGCGGACAGGTACTCGGGGCTGTCGAAGTAGGCCTGCGTGTCGATGAGCCGCTTCCACTGGCGCCCCGGCGGCAGGGTGAACTCCACCGCGCGCGGCTCCATGTTGATGAGCACCACCAGCTCCGGGCCGTAGGACGTGTCCGGGTAGTGCATCATCAACTGCTTGGTGTCCCAGCCCACCTCCTCGGTGTTCTGGGCGCTCTTCCACACCAGGGGCGAGCCCTTCTCGTAGTCCGATGGCGCGAAGGCGTAGGCGTGCTCCTTGCGCAGGCGGATGGCCGCCTTGACGAACTCGTACATCCGGTGCCGCTCGTCGCGCGCCAGGTACGCGCCCCACTGGTACCAGTTGAA
This sequence comes from Myxococcus sp. AM011, assembly GCF_013372595.1. Lineage (NCBI taxonomy): Bacteria > Pseudomonadati > Myxococcota > Myxococcia > Myxococcales > Myxococcaceae > Myxococcus > Myxococcus sp. AM011. The sequence goes on along the minus strand of NZ_JABXEM010000033.1, from coordinate 14,284 downwards.
CGGGTTGTCCGCGCGCGTGGAGTAGGCGTTGTTGTTGCCCAGCTGCGTGCGCATCCACTCGTCGCCGCCCAGAATCATCGGCGTGCCGTGGGAGATCATCATCGCCATGAAGGCGTTGCGCATCATCTGCCGGCGCATGCTCTCCCCGCGCGTGTCACCCACCGGGCCCCAGTTGCGCGAGCGGTTGTGGTCCTCGCCGCTCACCTTGTCGCAGAAGGGGCTGTTGGGCGTGTCACAGCACACCGGGTTGAGCGGGCCGCACTTGTTCTGCTTCACCTCGTAGGTGAACAGGTCGTACATCGTGAAGCCGTCGTGCACGGTGATGAAGTTCATCGAGTGATACGGGCGGCGGCCGTTGCGCGAGTACCACTCCTTGCTGCCGTACATCAGGAAGGCGCCGTCCGCCGAGCCCGGCCTGCCGCACAGCGAGCCCTCGTTGGAGTTGAGCTTCCAGTCGTCGCGGTTGATGAACGCGCGCCACCAGTCGCGGAAGCGGCCGTTCCACTCGTACCAGCCGTTGCCCGGCTGCGTCTGCGAGTTGGGGAACTCGCCCATGGGCATGCAGTACCAGCCGCCCGCGCTCCAGGGCTCCGCGATGATGCGCGTGTTGTACTTCTGGAGCACCGGGTCATCGACAATCTCCTGAAGCACCGTGTTCTTCGGGTCGTCCCAGCGGTTGTAGTCCTGATCTCTCTCGCCCAGGATCGGCGCCAGGTCGAAGCGGAAGCCGTCGACGTGCAGCTCCTCGGTGTAGAAGCGCAGGCTGTCGATGATGAGCTTGCGCATGGGCCGGTGGTTGGGCCGGGTCTGGTTGCCCACGCCCGTGTTGTTCCAGTACAGCCGCCGGTCCCCCGTGAGGCCGTAGTACGCCTGATTGTCGATGCCGCGGAACGAGTACACGCCCGCCACTTCCGCCGGGTCCAACGAGTCCAGTGGATCGCCAGGCAGCACGTCATCCGACTCCAGCTTCTCGCGCCAGAGCCCGCCCTCGCCGGTGTGGTTGTAGACGACGTCGACGATGACCTCGATGTCGCGCTTGTGCAGCTCCTCCACCATCCACTTGAACTCGTCGATGACCTCGTTCGGCCGCTTGAAGGCGGCGTAGGACAGCTCGGGCGCGAAGAAGTTGATGGTCTGGTAGCCCCAGTAGCCGCCATCCAGCGGCTTCTCGTGGATGGGGAGCAGCTCCACGGCGGTGATGCCCAGGTCCTTGAAGTAGTCGGCCTTCTCGCCCAGGCCCCGGTAGGTGCCGGGGAAGCGCACGCCGCTGGCGGGGTCCGCGGTGAAGCCCTTGGCGTGGACCTCGTAGACGATGAGGTCCTGCCACTTGTGGCCCGCCCACTGCTCGTTCTGGCGGTTGTCCCGCCACTGCCGCTCCGCCTCGCCCCACTGGTAGCCGCTCTGCACCAGCACGCTCTTGGCGGAGGCCGCGTACGTCACCTCCGTGCGCGCGGGGCCGCTGGCGGTGCTGCCCTTGCTCCAGTCGTGGTCCCGGTGCAGCGCCTGCGAATAGGGGTCCGTCAGGAGCTTGTTCGGGTTGAAGCGGTTGCCGTCCACGTCCGCGTCGGCGCGGAAGCCGTGGATGGAGCCGGGGAACCAGCGCTCGTCGAACTCCCAGTTGGGGCCCCACGCGCGGAAGCCGTAGTGCTGCCCCAGGCCCACGCCCTCCACGTAGACGTTCCACACGTCCCCGTAGCGCGTCAGCGGATACGTGCGCGAGGGCCGGTTGCCTTCCGGGTCATCGAACAGGAGCAGCTCCAGCCGCGTCGCGTTCTCCGAGTAGAGGGCGAAGTTGACCCCCTGGTCGGTGAACGTCGCTCCCATGTGCTTCATCGACTCGACGTCCTCGACGGTGTAGCTCGGGGCGCGGGCCTCGCTGTGGTAGAGCCGGACGTAGTCGCTTTCGCTGCAACCGACGGCGAACAGAAAAGCGACCAGGGTCGCGCCCCTCGGGAGGGACCAACGGGGAGTGCTCATACGGTGGGGTAGACCTCGGCGAACCGGATGTCGTCTTCCATAACAAGCGCCTTCCGGGGCTGACAAGGCGGCCACCCCCGTTGCCACTCTACGGACCCCGGAAACTTCTGGATGGCCCGGCGCGAGAATGACGCACCGCGCCCAACCCGGCGGGTTTGAGGAAAGCGCGAGGCTCCGGGTAATGTGCCCCGCCGTTCCTCCCCTCATTTTCCGAGTGTGTCTTGTCCGAAGTCACCCTGAACGGAATCAAGAAGTCGTTTGGCTCGAATCTCATCGTGAAGGGCGTGGACCTTCAGGTGGGACAGGGCGAGTTCCTGGTCATGGTGGGCCCCTCGGGCTGTGGGAAGACGACGCTCCTGCGGCTCATCGCGGGGCTGGAGCAGGTGGACGCGGGCGAGGTGCGAATCGGCGGAGCGCGCGTCAACGACGTGCCCCCGAGAGACCGCGACGTGGCGATGGTCTTCCAGTCGTACGCGCTCTACCCCCACATGACGGTGCGGGAGAACCTGGCCTTCGGCCTGACGCTGCGGAAGTTCCCCCAGGCGGAGATCGCCTCCCGGGTGGACGAAGTCGCGGCGATGCTGGAGCTGGGCCACCTGTTGGAGCGCAAGCCGAAGGCGTTGTCGGGCGGTCAACGTCAGCGCGTGGCCATGGGGCGCGCCATCGTCCGGCGGCCGAAGGTCTTCCTCTTCGACGAGCCCCTGTCCAACCTGGACACGGCCCTGCGGGTGCAGATGCGCGGGGAGCTGGCGCGGCTGCACCGCCGGCTGGGCGCGACGATGATCTACGTCACCCATGACCAGGTAGAGGCGATGACGCTGGCCACCCGGGTGGCCGTCTTCAACGCGGGCGTGTTGCAGCAGGTGGGGCCCCCGTTGGAGCTGTACAACCGACCGGCGAACCGCTTCGTCGCGGGCTTCCTGGGCTCACCGGCGATGAACTTCCTGGAGGCCCGGCGCGACGGGGCGAACCTGGTGGGCAAGGGCTTCACCCTGCTCTCCCCGGCGGACCTCTCCCCGGGCGCGGCCAACGTCCTGGTGGGGCTGCGTCCCCAGGACCTGCGCGTGGCGGCGCTGGGGCCCCTGGCGGGCACGGTGGACGCGGTGGAGCGGCTGGGGTTCGACGGGTACGCCTTCGTCAACACGGAGTCGGGGCCGGTGGCCGCGCGCTTCGACAAGGGCACCCAGGTGTCGGTGGGCGACAAGGTGTTCCTGGCGCCCATGGCGGACGCGCTGCACGTGTTCACCGAGGACGGCTCCGTGGCCTTGCGCCACCCGGTGGAGCGCGAGTCGCTGGAGGTGGCATCTTGAACAGGCTCGTGGCGCTGGTGCTGCTCGCCATGGCGTGGAGCGCGCACGCGGCGGAAGCCCAGCCCGAGCCCCTCAAGCTGTGGCACGCGTACCGGGGTGGAGAGGAGGCCGCGCTCCTCCAGGCCACCACGCTCTTCACCGAGAAGACGGGCGTGCGGGTGGACATGCTCGCCCTGCCCTATGACGCCTACGCGGCCAAGCTGACCAACGCCATTCCCCACGGCGCGGGCCCCGACGTCTTCATCTTCAACCACGAGCGGCTGCGCAACTTCCAGGGACAGAACCTGCTGGCGCCGACGACGGGCACCCTCGTCCGTGCCGACTACTTCGCCAACACGGTGGCGGCGCTGGAGGTGGATGGCCAGGTGTACGGCTATCCGATGTCGCTCAAGTCGCTGGCGCTCTACGTGAATACGAAGCTGGTGCCGCGCCCGCCCACCACCACCGCGGAGCTGCTGGCGCTGCTGCCCACGCTGTCGAACCCGGCGGAGGGGCGCTTCGGCCTGGCGTACGAGAGCGGGGACTTCTACTTCCACGCGCCGTTCCTCTTCGGCTTCGACGGGCCGCTGTTCGACGCCACGGGCCGCGCGAGCTTCGACACGCCAGGGATGGCGCGCTCGCTGGCCTTCGTGAAGAAGCTCCAGGACGAGCGGATGATGCCCCAGGAGGTGTCGGGGGCGCTGGTGAAGACGCTCTTCAACGACGGCCGCGTGGCGATGACCATCAGCGGCCCCTGGTTCGCGGGAGAAATCGCGCCGTCGGTGCGGTACCGCGTGGTGGCGCTGCCCACGGTGAGCGAGACGGGCACGCCGATGAAGCCCTTCCTCGGCGTGGAGGCGGCGTTCGTCTCCTCGCGCTCGGAGCAGTCCGCGCGGGCGCACGAGCTGGCGCGCTTCCTGTCGCTGGGCGAGTCCTCGCGGGTGCGCACCACGGTGGGCCGGCAGATTCCGGCGAACGTCGCCGCCTACCAGTTCCAGGAGGTGAAGGACGACACGCTCATCTCCTCCTTCCGCGAGGCGGCGAAGGACGCCACGCCCATGCCCAACACGCTGGAGATGGCGCGCGTGTGGGAGCCCATGAAGCTGACCTTGCGCGCGGTGCTCCAGGGCGGAACCCGGCCCGAGGACGCGGGCGCGCTCGCGGACCGTCGCTACCGGGCCCTGCACCGGGAGCGTCCGCCCGAAGCCAGCCCCATGCCCTGGCTCACGCTCGCGGGAGTGATGGCCTTGGGAGGAGGCACCGCGTGGGTGCTGCGGCGGCCGGCACAGAGCCAGACGTTCCGTCAGCGCTATCCGGATGTCTCGCGCGCGGTGACGTACGTCGCGCCCGCGGCGGCGGGCCTGCTGGTGCTGGTGTTCATCCCCTTCGCGGTGGGCCTGACGCTGTCGCTGTTCCACCACGACGCGGGGCAGTACACGTTCGTGGGCCTGGCCAACTTCGTCGACATCCTGGCCAGCCGTGGCTACAGCATCACCGAGCCGCTCTCGTTCTACTTCACGCTCGCGGTGACGCTCTTGTGGGCGGTGGTGAACGTGGTGCTGCACGTGAGCATCGGCCTGGGGCTGGCGCTCATCCTGAAGGACCCGCTGCTCAAGATGCGCGGGGTGTATCGGGTGCTGCTCATCATCCCGTGGGCGGTGCCCAACTACATCACCGCGCTGATGTGGAAGGGCATGTTCCACCGGCAGTTCGGCGCCATCAACGGCCTGCTCGTGGCGTTGGACCTGGAGCCGGTGAGCTGGTTCACCCGCTTCTCCACGGCCTTCGCGGCCAACGTGGCCACCAACACGTGGCTGGGCTTCCCGTTCATGATGGTGGTGGCGCTGGGCGCGCTGCAGTCCATCCCCCCGGAGCTGTACGAGGCCGCGGAGGTGGACGGGGCCAGCAAGTGGACGCAGTTCCGGCGAATCACCCTGCCCCTGCTCAAGCCCGCGATGCTGCCCGCCGTCATCCTGGGCAGCGTGTGGACGTTCAACATGTTCAACATCATCTACCTGGTGTCCGGAGGCGAGCCGGGCGGCGCCACGGACATCCTGGTGTCGGAGGCGTTCCGCTGGGCCTTCCAGCGCAACGAGCAGTACGGCTTCGCGGCGGCGTACTCGGTCCTCATCTTCGTGGTGCTGATGGGCTGGTCGGTCTTCACCCGGCGCCTGATGAAGCCCGAGGAGGCGTCATGAAGAAGCCCTCCGGCTTGAAGATGGCCCTCATCCACATGGGGCTGAGCCTGATGTGCATGGTGACGCTCTACCCGGTGCTGTGGGTGGTGAAGATGGCGCTGTCGCCGTCGGACAGCATGTCGCTCACCGCCAACCCGTTCCCGGACGCGGTGACGTTCGACCACTTCCGGGAGGTGCTGCTCAGCTCGGATGCGCAGGGGAGATGGGTGTTCGGCCGGCAGGTGATGGCGAGCTTCATCGTCTCCGGTGCCACGACGGTGGTGGGGCTGACGCTCGCGGTGACGGCGGCGTATGCGCTGTCGCGCTTCAAGTTCCCGGGCAAGGAGGGCGGCATGCAGGCCCTGCTCGTCACCCAGATGTTCCCGGCGACGCTGATGCTGGTGCCCATCTACGGCATCCTCCAGAGGCTGCGGCTGCTCGACAGCCTCACCGGGCTGGTGCTGGTGTACGCCACCACCGCCCTGCCCTTCTGCATCTGGATGTTGAAGGGCTACTTCGACACGCTGCCGCGCGAGTTGGAGGAGGCGGCGGTGATGGACGGGGCCTCGCCCTTCCAGGTGTTCATCAAGGTGGTATTGCCGCTGGCCCGCCCCGCGCTGGCCGTGACGGCGCTGTTCTCCTTCATGACGGCGTGGAACGAGTTCGTCCTCGCCGCCACGCTGATCAATGACCCGACCCGCTTCACCCTGCCCGTCGCCCTCCAGCGGTACGTGGGCGAGTACAAGGTGGAATGGGGCAAGTTCGCCGCCTGCGCGTTGATTGTCTCCGCGCCGGTCATGGCGTTGTTCTTCGCTCTCCAGAAGCACCTCGTCGGCGGGTTGACCGCCGGCGGCGTCAAGGGGTGATGGCCGATGTCGTCGCGTTGTCCGAGGTCCCTTCTTCTCGTGTTGTCGTTGCTCCTCGCCGCCTGTGGTGATGACCCGGAGGGTGGCCTGCCTCCTTCGGCCACCCCGCCCACCGTGAGGGAAATCACCCCCAACGGCGGCCCCATCGCGGGCAACACGCTCATCAACGTCTATGGCTCCGGCTTCGAGCCGGGCGCGAAGCTCTACCTGGGCAACCAGGAGGCGCTGCGCGTCGTCGTGGTCAACGCCTTCCGCATCTACGGCTACTCGCCCTCGGCGAGCACCGCGCAGGTGGACGTGCGGGTGGTCAATCCGGACGGCGCCTATGGCGTGCTGGTGAGGGGCTTCAACTACGAGGGCCCCCCGGCGGCGAACATCGACCAGGCCGAAATCATCAACGGCAACCTCGACGCGGTGAGCGGCGGGCAGCCGGTGGGCGTGCTGGTGCGCGGCGCAATCACCGTGGCCGGCCTCACCCGGGGCGTGGGCCAGGGCGGCGGCGTGCGCGCGCAGGTGGGCTTCGCGCCGGCGAACGGCGAGCTGCTCATCCAGGACAGCTACACCTGGGAGGAGGCCACGTACGAGGGCGACTCCGACAGCGGCGAGGCGGACATCTACAAGGGCAACGTCCTGCTCCAGCCGGCCATCGGCGGGGAGAGCCGCGAGTGGGTCATCACCATCCGCTTCACCATCGACGGAGGGAAGACGTGGGTGATGGCGGACGGCGACGGCATCGCCAACGGCGTGGCGGAGGACATGCTGCGCCGCGTGTTCATCACCCGGCCGCGCGTGGACTACTGCAAGCTGGGCCCGGACGGGAACCGCGCCAACCCGGAGCTGTTCTACCGTCCCACGGACACCACGCTGCTCAAGGTGGCCGGCCAGGTGTACGCGGCGGGCATCACCCAGGGCGCTGGCGCGGGCTCGGGGCTGGTGGCCCAGTTGGGCATGGGGCCGGTGGACTCGGACCCGCGCGACTCCGCCGCGTGGACCTGGGTCCCCGCCGTCTACAAGGCCGAGCACGGCAACAACGACGAGTGGGAAGCGGACCTGCCCAACCCCGGCACGGTGGGCACGTACAAGCTGGCCTTCCGCTTCAGCATCAGTGAGAACGCGTGGCGCGTGTGTGACGCGGACGGCGTCAACGACAGCGCCGAGGGCGAGCTGGCCTTCAGCCTGGCGAAGCTGGGCACGCTCACCGTCGGCACCGAGGCGCCGAAGCCGCAGGTCAGCTGGTGCAAGATTGGCGAAGACCAGAAGGCCCCCGAGGTCATCAACTACCAGACCACGCAGACGACGGGGCTCAAGACGGTCTTCGCCCAGGTGCACCTGCCGGGCGTGACGGACAAGGTGGGCGCGGGCCCGGGCATCTCCGGTCAGCTCGGCTGGGGTCCCGCGGGTGAGGACCCGCGCACCTCGCCCTTGTGGAACTGGGCCACGCCGCTGGCCTGGAACAAGGACAACTTCGAGGTCAACGACGAGTGGAAGGGCACGCTGCCCAACCCCGGCCTCAATGGCGACTACCGCTACGCGGTGCGCTTCAGCGCCAACGGCGGCCCCCTCCGCGTCTGCGACGGCAACGGCGTGGATGACGGCGGCCAGGAGTTCGAGCTGGCGCAGCTGGGCCAGCTCACCGTCGCGGGTGAAGTCGTGGTCCCCAAGGTCATCGGCTACTGCAAGCTGGGGCCGGATGGGAACACGACGCCGGAGACGGTGACGTACGCGACGGACGCGGTGGCCAACCGCAAGGTGCTGGCGCAGGTCTTCGTGCAGGGCGTGACGAGCGGCGCGGGCGCGGGCACGGGCCTGGTGGGCCAGTTGGGCTGGGGGCCGGCGGCGGCGGCGGATCCGGCCACATCGGCGCAGTGGAACTGGACGACGACCGCTGTGTACAAGGACGAGGTCGGCAACAACGACCAGTTCGAGACGACGCTGCCCAACCCGGGCACGCTGGGCAGCTACCGCTTCGCGTACCGCTTCAAGGTGAACGACGGCGCGTATCTGCTGTGCGACTCGGATGGCAACAGCGGCGGCCCCACGGGCTTCGACACGACGAAGATGGGCACGCTCACCGTGAGCGCGGCGCAGGACATCTCCATCGGCTGGTGCAAGCTCGGCGGTGAGGCCACCGAGACGCCGCCCAGCGAGGTGTACCGCGTGGGCCAGGCGACGAAGGAGATCTACGCCCAGGTCTACATGGAGGGCGTCACGCCGGGCACGGGCGGAGGCACGGGCATCCAGGGTCAGGTGGGTTATGGCCCGGAGGCGGCTGCTCCGGACTCCGCGGGCTGGCAGTGGACCTCCACGGGCACCAGCTTCAACCGGGAGTCGGGCGGCGGGAGCAACGACGAGTGGAAGGCCGCCCTGCCCAACCCGGGCACGGTGGGCCGCTACAAGTTCGCCTTCCGCTTCAATGTGAATGGCGGTGCGTACCGCTACTGCGACGCGGACGGGCTCGGCAACGGCTTCTCGCTGGACCAGGCCGGCGACCTGGAGGTGAAGCCCGTGGCGGTGGACACGTGCCAGCTCGTGGGTCCGGCCACCTTGACCGCGACGCCGGGCGGCGCCACGCAGGTGGTGCACGGCAAGGTGCTGGTGACGACGGTGACGGACGTCACGAGCGGCGCGGCGGGCGCGGGCATCACCTCGGAAGTGGGCCATGGCCCGGCGAACTCGGACCCGGCGACGGGGACGGGCTGGAGCTGGACGGCCGCGAGCTTCTCGGGCGAGACGGACAGCGGGGCGCAGGACTCCTACGAGACGTCGCTGACGGCGCCCTCGACGGAGGGAACCTACGCGGTGGCCGTGCGCTTCCGGTATCAGACCGGGGCCTGGGCCTACTGCGACCGGGATGGCAGCGCCAACGGCTACCAGACGGCGCAGGCGTCGGTCCTGACGGTGGCCGCGGTGGTGCCTCCCCAGGTGGACTGGTGCCGCCTGGGCGGTGAGACGCAAGCGGCGCCCCCTGTCGAGGCCTACGCCATTGGCGAGGCGGCCTCGAAGGTCATCGCGGTGCAGGTGCACGAGGCGGGCGTGACGCCGGGCGCGGGCGCCGGTGCGGGCATCGTCGCGGAGCTGGGCTATGGCCCCGCCGGCAGCCCTCACACGGGCGGAGGCTGGCAGTGGGTGGCGGCGACGCATGGCGCCGACACGGGCAACAACCAGAATGACGAGTACCGGGCCACCCTGCCCAACCCGGGCACGGCGGGCACCTTCCGCTTCGCCTACCGCGTGAAGCTGGACACCGGCCCCTACGTGTATTGCGACGCGGACGGGACGGATGACGACTTCGACATCGCGGACTCGGGCACGTTGACGGTGCAGGCGGCGGCCACGGGCGTCTGCCGGCTCCAGGGCGTGAGCGGGACGACGGTGGGCAGCGGCGACGCCGTCACCGTGACGGGCCGCGTGCGCATCCCCGGTGTCACCAACGGGCCTGGCGCGGGCACGGGGCTCCAGGTGCAGGTCGGCCTGGGCAACGCGGACGTGGACGCCTCCGTCACCCCGGCGTCGTTCTCCTGGAAGCCGGCGACGTACTCCGGCGAGGCCTCGGGGGAGGCGGACACGGACGAGTTCACCACGGAGCTGCGTCCGGCCTACACGACGAGCCGGGCCGTGAGCCTGCGCTACACCACGGACGGCTCCACGTGGACCTACTGCGACAAGGACGGCAGCGACGTGGGCGGCTACACGCAGGGCCAGCAGCACGCCCTCACCGTGGGCAACCACTCGGGCATCGACTACTGCCGGCTCCAGTGGCCGCTGAAGCTCAGCGACCTGGGCGGCGGCAGGACGATGTACGGGTTCATCTACGAGGACGGCGTCACCAACGCCCCTCCCCCGGCCACCACCCTCTCGGCCGAGCTGGGCCATGGCCCCAAGACGCAGGACCCGGGTGTGAGCCCGGCGTGGACCTGGGTCGCCGGCGTGGTGCAGAGCGACACCAACAACGATGACGAGTACCGGGCGGACCTGCCGGCGAACGCCGCCCTGAACGACGGCTACCTGTGGCGATTCCGGGTCGGCACCGGCCCGTACTGCTACGGCGACTGGCAGCCGGATGGGCAGCCGGGTGGCTCGGGTAATGGCGTGGCCCCGGAGAACCTGGGCACGGTGGACGTCGCGCCCGTCCCCTAGGGACCTAAGTCACCGGCCGCACGAGCGTTTTCACGCTCCGCGCGGCCGGTGACGAAGATCCTGGGTCTTCGAAACAGGTGCTTGACAGGGGAGTGGGCCACTTATAAAAGCCCGCTCGTCGCAACGCGGAACACGCCTGCGGGCGGATAGCTCAGCGGCAGAGCGTCGCCCTTACAAGGCGAGGGTCACAGGTTCAATCCCTGTTCCGCCCAAGGTTTATGGGGAGTTAGTTCAGTTGGTTAGAACGCCGGCCTGTCACGCCGGAGGCCACGGGTTCAAGTCCCGTACTCCTCGCCAGGAATTGCCCCAGTAAGTCTCCGGACTTACTGGGGTTTTTTCTTTTCTGGACCCGCGCTGTCACAACCCACTGTCACCACGGACCGGTCCATCGCGGCAGCCTCCTTCATCCCTGAGTGCCGCGGTCTCGGGTCTCGCCACTTCACGGCAGAGGGCCTCCCGCGATGGCACGGAATGCGGCCCATGCGCCGCCCCTGCGTGCCGAACCGCCTGCCCGGAACCGCGGCAGGCTCGCCGCGCGCGGGAGGGAATGGCGGGCTGCTACGCGCTAGGACGCACGCCAGAAGCGGGCCGGTCCTGGAAGGTGGCGGCCGTCGTCGACGCCGACCTCTTTCGCGAGCAGCCGGTTGAGCCTGGCGTTCATCCGCATCACCTGCTCGCGGGCCGCTTCCGGGTTGCTGGCGACGTGGTGGAGCTCGCCGGGGTCGGTTTCGGTGTCGTAGAGCTCCAGGTCGTTCAGCGCCATCAGCGCATCCCAGGTCTCCTGGCGTGTTGTGCTGGGTCGGCGCGAAGTAGCGCGCGAACGTGTACCGGCCGTTGAAGACACCTCGCATCTGCCCGCGCCGGGTCAGCGTTCCGCGGAACTGTGACTTGCCCAGGGAGAACACGCGGGTGGCGCCACCGCTGTGCTTGTGCTCCTCGTCGAACGCCAGCGCCGCGACATGGTCCTGGTACACGAAGCTGGTCCAGTGGAGCAGGCTGCCGTCCCCGTTGGCGCGAGGGTCCGCGTCGTCACGCGCGCGAATCACGCCGCTGAGGGCCCTCTCGACCAGCGCTGGGACCTCGCGAAGGACGGTCTCCATCGGCACACCGGCAAGGCCCAGGAGCGTCGGCGCCATGGCGATGTGGCTGGCCAGCGTCGCCGTCGAGCAGCTTCCCGCATGCAGCGGGTGGCGGACGAGCAGCGGCACCTGGATTGACTCGCGATACGGCAGCACGCCCTTGCCGCGCATCCCGTGGACGCCGAGCATCTCGCCGTGGTCCGAGGTGAAGACGACAATCGTGTCTTCGGTCTGGCCGCTGGCGTCGAGCGCCTCGAGCAGGCGGACGACCTGCGCATCACTCTCGCGGATGCAGTTGTAGTCGCAGTTGATGAACTCGTCGCAGGCCGCCGGGTCCCCAGCGGGGAACTGGCCGAAGCAGGCCGTGTGGTACCCGGTGGCGCCCATGAGCGTCCCCAGCGTGGGCACCTCGCGCTTCATGGAGGGGGCGTACGGCGACAGGATGTTCGCCGTTGTTCTGCGAATGCTGGCCGGTTCACCACAGCTCCCGCTCCTGTTCGCCTTCTATCTAGACCACGGGGCTTGAAATTATACATATGTGTCCAATCCATGAACTCGCCGCCCATCGAGCACCAGATGTGTGACAGTCCGGTTCATGAAGACCGCACGCCGACGCCGCTCCATGAGCGCCGCCCAGCGCCGCATCCAGGAAGCAGCGGTGCAGTTGTTCGCGGAGAAGGGTTCGACGCAGGTATCGATGAGCGAGCTGGCCCAGGCGGCCGGCGTTGCTCGCGGCACCGTCCATAACAATCTCGAGTCGACGGACGTCTTCTTCCGGCAGATCGCGAATGACCTCGCCACCGAGATGTATGACCGGATTACGGCGAGCTGCGTGGGAGTCACGGACCCCGCGCATCGCCTCGCCCTGGGCGTCCGCTTCTACGTGCGCCGTGCCCATGCAGAGCCCCATTGGGGGCGGTTCCTGCTCCGCTTCGCGATGAGCGAACAGTCGATGCAGTCACTGTGGATGGGACAACCCACCCAGGACCTCGTCGACGGCCACAAGAGCGGCAAGTACGACTTCCGCATCGACCAGTTGCCGTCGTCGGTCAGCTTCATGGCCAGCGCCACGCTCGGCGCCATCCTCCTGGTGCTGGAGGGACATCGCACCTGGCGTGACGCGGGCAGTGACGCGGTGGAGTTCTGCTTGAAGTCGTTGGGCGTTCCCCGCGAGGAGGCGCGCAGGCTGGCGACGATGGAACTGCCCGCGCTGCTCGACGCACCCGCCTCCACTCCGCGCGGAGGCAAGCCGAGCGCGGCAACGGCGCGTCGGAAGCGCGGGGAGTAGCAACGTCGTTCGCCGTTCATCTGGCCCACGGGCCCGGTCTGCTACGCCGCCGCCAGCAGCGCCGTCGTCTGGGCAAGGAGCGCGCTCCGAGGCATCACCAGGCTGCCCATGACCCTGGCCAGATCAATCATCGCCCTGGCGTGCGGACACCGTTCGGTGTCGTAGCTGGCGAGGATGCCGGGGACGGCGCGGCCCTGGACGATGGCCGCGAGCTTCCACGCCAGGTTCGCCGCATCGCGCAGGCCGGCCACCAGGCCCTGCTCTCCATCTCCTCGCGCGTCTCCCCTGGCGCCAGCATGAACTCCCAGCGCTCACGTCCACCGGGGCTCGGCATGTGCGGGTCACAGATGAACTCGATGTGGTCGATGGGATTGGGCACGTCGAGCGCGTCGATGATCAACCAGTCCTCCGCGAAGGAGGACGCTCCGTCCGCGCCGACCACGTACGCGGAATGAATCCGGCGCTCACGGCCCTCCACGTCCCGCACCGTCGTGATGACCTCATCGGCGGTCTCCTCGACACGGACCACCTGGAGGCCCAACACGACTTCCACGGAGGGAAGCGTCGCCACCTGTCGACGCAGCGCCGCCTCCAGTTCGGGCTGAGCGAACGTCACCAGCTTCGGATGGCCGTCGAGGCTGCCCGCCGTGTTCACATGCCCGAACTGGCCGAAGAAAGGTGAATGCAGCTTCACACAGGGAATGGCGATTCGGGGAAAGGCATCGTCCGCGAGCCCCGCCATCTGCAGGACGCGCAGCGCCTCGTTGTCGAGGGCGATGGCGCGCGGCTGCGGGAACACCGTGCTCGATTTGTCGATGACGATTGTATGGACGCCAAGCCGACCGAGCAGGCACGCAGTCGCGGCGCCGACAGGCCCGTATCCCACGACAAGGATGGCTGCCTTCATGGAGCGGCTGCTTGCTTCATCGGGTATCACTTCTCACGCTCCCCTTCCGCCATGGACCATAAATTGGACACTCATGTTCAAATCTGGTCAAGTTCGACCCGATTCCCCGGGCACTGAACCGCGGACAAGGCCTGTGCGCCTCGGGCTGTAGCAGCGCGGAAGCTGGCTCTATGAACCACTTCCACGGGACCCACGGGGAAAGGCGCTCTTCGCGATTTGCAATCACGCCAGCGGCGCTCGTCACCTGGAGAGGCTTTGGAGCAAGAGCGCGCCTGCCCCGAGGACCGAGTCTGGATGACCCACCAGGGGAGCGGGCTGGATTCACAATGGTCGAACAACCTGAGCCGTGCTACGCCAAGCGCTACATGCCCAGAGCCCGTCGCGTCACCCCCTCCCCCCGACCCTCCCGCTCTCCTCCCGCGCGCGGCGCTTCCTCGGCGACGCCGTCACTGGATGAGGCCTTCCAAGCCATCGTGCAAGGCGCCGTGCAGGAGTCGTTCGCCCCGCTGATGACGGCCATGCGCCGTCTGTCCGAGCGCCTGAGCGGCCAGCCCTACTCCGCCC
>NZ_JABXEM010000339.1:0-10517 GCF_013372595.1 Myxococcus sp. AM011 | reverse complement strand
CGGGTGGCCATGGCGGGCGGGCGTGCCCACCTTGGCGACTTGAACGTGGCTCGACTCAATCCCATCGAAGCCCTGTCGGAGCTGCTCCAGGGAGAGCAGGAGCGCGTGGCGCGCCTGTGGGCCAAGCGCCTGCGCGCGGAAGTCTACGAAGTGGAGATTCCGGGCCGGGACTTGCGTGCCCCGCTGAGGCGACTGGTGGGCGAGATGGCGCGCCTGCTCAAGGATAGGGGCGAGGACGCGGTGCGGCTGTGGCCGGAAGTCGCCCGCTCCCACGGCGCGGACCGGTACACGCAGAACTTCGAGCCCGAGGACCTGACGCGCGAGTTCAAGTCCCTGGAGTCGGTGCTGCTGCACGTCTACGCGCGCCACCACGGTGGACTGATTGAGCCGGAGGTCGCCGGCCTCATCTCGGAGCTGGTGTGGGAAGGGGACGCGGCCGCGCAGGCGTCCTACGCGCGCATCCTGAAGACGGAGGAGGTGCGCTTCCGCGAGGCGGCGGTGATGGAGTCGGTGCTCAACCACGTGGACGTGGGCATCCTCCTGGCCGAAGTGGACGGCACCGTGTCCTTCGCCACGCCGCCGGTGAGCCGGCTGATGGGCGTGCCCATGCGCGCGGTGGTGGGCGGGCGCGCGGTGAACACCGTGTCCCCGGTGCTCACGCAGGTGAACGCCCGGCACCTGACGGGAGAGCCCTTCAAGGTCGCCGACATGCCCTTCGTCCGCGCGCTCAAGGAGCAGGGCCCGGTGCGCGGGGTGATGATGGTGGTGGAGCGCCCCGGCGGCGGCGAGGTGACGCTGGAGATGAGCGCCACGCCCGTCTGGGAGGAGGAGGGCGAGCTGGCCGGCGCCATCCAGACCTTCACCGACCGCACCGAGTCCGCGAACAAGACCAAGGCCCTGGAGAGCGCCTATGGCGAATTGCGCCGGCTCCAGGGACGGCTGCTCCAGCGCACCCGACAGCAGGCGCTGGGCCAGCTCGCGGGCGGCGCGGCGCACGCGCTCAACAACTTCCTCAACGTGCTGCGCCTGCGCATCACCCTGCTCCAGCGCGAGTACAAGCCCGAGCACCTGGAGGCGCTCGACAAGACGGTGCAGCAGATTGGCGAGCTGGTGGCGCGACTTCAGGAGTTCAACGTCCAGCGCACCGAGGAGCGGCCCATCGACGTGAAGGTGGACCAGACGGTGCGCGAGTCGCTCGAGTTGGCGCGCGGCGAGCTGGAGCAGCGCGAGCACCCCGTCTACGTGGAGCTGGAGCTGCACGACCCGGGCGCGGTGCGCGCGGACGCGGCCTTCTTCCGCGAGCTGGTGGTGAACCTGCTCCTGGCGGCCCGCGACAGGATGGAGGAGGGCGGCCATCTCAAGCTGGAGACGCGCAGGGAGAACCAGGAGTGGCTCACCCTGCGCATCCAGGACGAGGGCCCGACGTACGCGGCCGAGGAACTCACGCACCTGTTCGACCCGCTGCGCAGGGACCCGGGGGCGCCGCAGCTCTCGCTGTACCTCGCGGTGGCGCGCGCGCAGGTGCAGCGCTGGGGCGGCGAGCTGACGGCGGAGAACGCGACGACGGGGAAGGGCGCGGCCTTCCTGGTGCGGCTGCCGCGTGTCCATGAGCAGTCGTCGACGTACGAGCCCACGCGCACTCCGCCGAGCGGGACGAAGGCCGTGGCTCCGGCGGCGCCCCGGCGCTTCCAGCAGACGCGCCGCGTGCTGGTGGTGGACGACGACCTGGACAACGCGCGGATGATGGCCGAGGTGCTGGGGGAAGAAGGCTACGAGGTGCAGGTGGCCCACGACCCCCGCGTGGCGCTGGACATGTGGGACCGGCGCCGCTTCGACGCGGCCTTGCTGGATGCGGTGATGCCGGAGATGAGCGGCTGGGAGGTGGCGCGCGCGCTGCGCGAGAAGTCGCCCCAAGCGCTGCTCGCCATCGTCACCGGCATGGACGTGCGCGGGCAGAACCGCGCCAACCTGGCGCTGGTGGACGCGGTGTTCCGCAAGCCCATCGACGTGGGCGCGCTGGATGACTTCCTCGCGCAGACGGAGGGAGGCTCGGGCGGCGAGGCCGCGCAAGCCGCCGGGGAAGCTCCCGAGCCCCTCAGCGAGAGTCCCGACACGCCACGACACTGAGGCAGCCCGGTCCCTGGCGCACGGGCCCGGAAGGCATTGCGCGAGGTCCAAAGGTGGAGGGGCAACGGGGGCCGCCGTCGCCTGGAGACCCTTGCCGGCCGCCTCTCGGGCGGTAGCGGCGTCACCTGAGCCGTGCGCACGTCGAGCACGTACGGTTCATGTCGGGTCAGGACGTGCTCCACCGCGACTTTCAGCGCGGCCTTCATTTCGTCCTGGTGGTGAATCGCCTCACCATTCGGAACGCCGAGGGACTTCGCCACGTCCACGAAGCTGAACCCGGGATTGCTCGGGGTGCGGTACCCGGCTGCGAAGCAGGTGAATCCTGCCTGCCGGGTTTCGTGCAAGCCATCCACCCCGGGGGTATGTGAGTGTTCTCTTTCGTCGTGTTTGTGTATGGAATTGCCCTGGCGCGTCCGGGTGGGTTGAAATGCTTGTCTGACAATGGAATGCGGAGCCGGTGCGGGGTGGGTTCGTGAAATGGGGTGGGGCGTCTAGAGTCGCGGGGGTGAACGGCTTGCTGGAAGTGGAGCGCATCCGCCGCAAGGTGGAGGCGGGTGAGGTCCTGAGTGACGCGGAGCTGGAAGGGCTGCGCGCGCGGGCACAGGGCAGCGAAGGGCCGACGATGCGGCTGGCGGTGGCGCATGCGCTCATCAACGCGGGAGCGGACCGCGAGGCGCTGCCGTTGCTGGAGGCGCTGCGGCGCGACTTCCCTCGGGACGTGCCGGTGATGCTGGGGCTCGCCCGGGCGCTGCTCGGGCTGGAGCGCCACGGGGACGCGGAGGCGCTGCTGCGGCAGGCCCGCGCGCAGGAGCCCGGGGACCCGGAGGTCCTCAAGGTGCTCGCGGTGCTGGCGCTGCGCCGGGGCGAGGTGGAGCGGGCGCAGGTGTACGTCAAGGATGCGCTCGCCAGAGACCCGTTCGACGCGGAGACGCGGCTGTTGAAGGAGGAACTCGAATCGGCGGAGCTTCCGCCCCCGGCCGCGCCGGAGGAGCAGGTGCTCCGGCCGGAGTTCACCGCCGCGCTGGCGGGAGCGCTGGGACGGGCGCGAGTGGCCTTCCGGCGACAGGGGAAGGACCTGCTGGTGAAGCTGGCCTCGGGCGGGGTGGGGCGCGTGGACCTGGGCTCGCTGTATGCGGCCTATCGCGAGGCCCCTGGCTCAGCGGGGCTGAGTCCCTACGTGGAGGCCCTGGCCGCGCGCCTGGGCGGGTTGGACTCGGGGCTGAGCGCGGAGGGGGCTTCGCTGGAGGCCCGGCTGCGCCCTGTGTTGCGTCCGTCGGACTTCGCGGCGAAGGCGGTGGGAGCGCTGCACCGGCCCGGGCCGGCGCGACTGGAGGTCTTCTACGTGCTGGAGGACGCGGACTTCGTGCGCTACCTGCCCGAGTCCGCCCTGCGTGCTTCCGGGCTGACGGAGGAGGGGGTGGACGCGGCGGCGTGGCGAAATCTAGAGGCGCATCCCGCGCCCGTGCGGCCCGTGGTCATCGACCAGGGCGAGGTCCGGCTCGCGGAGACCTTCTCGGGCCTGTGGGCGGTGGCGGGAGGAGATGGGCTCGACGGCGCGCGGCTGCTCACCGCGTCCCAGCGGCGACTGCTGGCGGAGCAGGCGGGAGACGAGCCCCTCTACGGCTCCCTGGTGCGACGCGAGCTGGCGCTCGTGGCCCGGGTGTCCGACGCGTCGGCCCGGGAGCTCCTGGCTGACCTGGAGCCGACCTCGGAGGGAATCGAAGGCCTGTACTTCCTGTCGGACGCGGGGCTCACCCGGGATTGGGCTGCTGGGGACTGAGGGGCTTCAGCCCGCCGTGCTGGTGGGAAGCCGGTCCACGAACACCACCTCGCGGTAGCCCAGCGTGAGCAGCAGCGCGCGCAGGGCCCGCTCGGCGGAGTCACGGGCGCGCTGCTGGAGTCGTGCATCGGCGCGCACGTCCTTCTCGAAGGCGAGGCGTGCCTTCTCCAGGAGCTGCGCCGTCTGCGCGCTGTCCAGGTTGGAGTCGATGACTTCCATCTCCCCGGGCCGCAGCGCCACGCGCACGTCCAGGGGCGGCAGCACGACATGCACCTTCGTCCCGGCGACGTGGAGGCTGGAGGCGTCCAGGCGCTGGAAGTCGAACCCCAGGTGCGCATCCGCGAAGACGATGGCCCGGCCGCGCGGATTCTGGAGCGTGTACGCCGCCCAGTTCACCACGTCCTTCCACAGAGCATCCGTGGCCTGCGGCTCGGGAGAGAAGGTCACCTTCTTGTAGAGGGCGACCTCCAACGTCTCCAGCCGCGCCACCTCGCGCATCTGCTGCACCACGGAGGCGGTGTCGGGCAGGACGGGGGACGCGGGTCGCAAGAGCAGGCCCGCGCCCAGCGCTCCGGCGGCGATACCCAGGAGGACCGTGAGGATTCGCGAGAGGTGCGCCATGGGCCCCAGTGTATCCCCTTCCTCGCGGCACGCGTCTGGGGCACGGTGCGCGCGTGTGGGCGGCACGTTGCTGGAAGGAGCACGTGTGGAGCTGACCGATGTGGAAGTGACGGAGCTGGGAGCGCGTGGCTATTTCACGCGCCCTGTCTTCCTCGGGGATGTGGCCGCCCTCGCCGCGCGGGCTGATGCGCTGGCGAGGGCTGAATCCGGAGTGCTCCATGCCGCGGGCATCCGCCGGGGTGCCGAGCGGACCCTGGACTCCCGCGTGCGAGGAGACCTCATCGGCTGGATAGAGCCGGAGCCCGGGACTGGGCTCGGCGTCCTGCGGGAACACTTCTCCCAACTGGGACACGCGCTCTCGTCAGCGGCCTACCTCGGCCTGGGACGCTTCGACCTCCAGCTCGCCTGCTACCCCGGCGGCGGAGCGCGCTACGCGCGTCACTTCGACGCCTTCCCAGGCCAATCCAACCGCCGCGCCACCGCCATCTGGTACGCCAACCCGGGCTGGGTGCCCGAGCACGGAGGCGTCCTGCGGCTGTATCCGGAGGACTCCGCACCCGTGGACGTGGCCCCCGTGCTCGACACGCTCGTCGTCTTCCTGAGCGAGCGAATCGAACACGAGGTGCTGCCCGCCTACGCCTCTCGCCTGGCCCTCACCGCCTGGTACTACGGCCGCGACGCGGGCTGAGCCTTCACCTCACAGCGGGGGCGCGAGCAGGACGACGGAGTAGCCGACCGCCGTGCGCGTCCCCGGGTTCTCGTACGAGTGCTTCTGGTCCCCCCGGAAGACGACGACGTCTCCGGGCTTGAGGACGAAGCGCTCACCGCTGGCGACCAGCGCCATCTCCCCGGACTCACAGGCCAGGTACTCGCGGGTGCCGGGGGTGTGGGGCACGCCGGTGATGCGCACCCCGGAGGGCAGCTCCACCCGGTCGAACTCCATGCCCGGCAGCGGGTCCGGCAGCAGCTTGCGCAACTGCCCCGCACCTCGGATGCGCGTCGTCAGGCTGTCGCGCGGGTAGTGCCGCGCACTGGCGCGAGGCCTCGCCACCAGCTCCTCCAGTGACACCTGGAGCGCCGCCGCCACGCGGTGCAGCACCGACAGCGTGGGGTTCGCGGTGCCCGACTCCAGATTGGCCCACGTCGCCCGGGGCACCCCCGCGAGCTTGGAGAGCTGGGCCTGCGTGGCGCCCCGCGTCTCCCGCAGGGTCCGGATGTTGCGCGCCAGCCTGCTCGGCAGGTCCTCTTCGTCGATGGCCATGGTTTGACAATCTGCCAAAGGATTGTCCGCGACGCCATTCCATCAACGCGGCGGGCGTATCCCTATCCACCAAGGAGGACTTTCCACATGAAGCTGACCGGAAAAGCGGTCCTGGTGACGGGAGCGAGTCGAGGCCTGGGCCGCGCGCTCATGGCGCACTTCGCGCGAAGAGGGGCCCGGGTGGTGGGCGTGGCCCGCCATGCCCCGGAGATGGAGGCCGCCGCCGAGGCCCTGCGCGCGGAAGGGCTGGAGGCGCACGGCGTGGCCTATGACGTCGGTGACAAGGAGTCCATCTACCGGCTGGTGGGCGTGGCCACGTCGCTGGTGGGCCCGCTGGACGTGTTGGTGCACAACGCCAGCATCCTCGGACCCACGCCGCTGCCCCTGCTGCTCGACACCGCGTGCGAGGACCTCCAGCACGTGCTGGAGGTCAACGTGGTGGGCCCCTTCCGGCTCACCAAGGCGGTGGTGGGCAACATGGTGGTGCGAGGGGGCGGGCTGGTACTGAACATCAGCTCGGACGCGGCCCTCTCCGCGTATCCGCGCTGGGGCTCCTACAGCGTGTCCAAGGGTGCGCTGGAGCACCTGGGCCGCCTCTGGGCCACGGAGCTGGAGGGCACGGGCGTGCGCTTCCTCAACGTGGACCCGGGGGAGATGGACACGCGGATGCACTCGGACGCCATGCCGGAGGCGGACCGCTCCACGCTGGCTCGGCCCGAGGACGTGGCGGCGCGCATCGTCGCGATGGTGGAGCGTCGCTCGGAGTCGCTGCCGTCGGGTTCCCGCCTGGAGGCGGCGAGTCTGGAGGCCGCATGAAGCCCGCGCGCTGGCCCGTGGACCATCCCGAGGAGGGGCGGCTCCTGCACATCGAACCTCACGGACGTCGCTTCTCCGATGCCCGCGTGGCGGACCTTCCGTCACTCCTGCGGGACGGAGACCTGCTGGTGGTGAACGACGCCGCCACGTTCCCCGCCTCGCTCCTGGGGCGCACGGCGGCGGGAGAGCGAATCGAGCTGCGACTGCTGGCGCGCGAGCAGGACGGCACCTGGACCGCCGTCCTCTTCGGCGCGGGCGACTGGCGCAAGCGCACCGAGGACCGGCCGCTCCCGCCCGCGCTGCCGGTGGGCTCGCGCTTCACCGTCGTCGGCTTGCCCGTCCAGGTCGTCGAGGTGCTGCCGCCCTCGCCCCGCCTGGTGCGCGTGGCCTTCGACGAGGACGGGGCCGCGCTCTGGTCCGCGCTGTACCAGGGCGGCAGGCCCGTGCAGTACGCGCACACCGTGGCCCCGCTGTCGCTGTGGCACGTGCAGACGGGGTATGGCGCGCGGCCCTGGGCCACGGAGGCGCCGTCGGCGGGACTGCCCCTCACCTGGAACCTGCTGCTGGCGCTGCGTCGTCGAGGCGTGCGGCTGGCGTCGCTCACCCACGCGGCGGGGCTGTCCTCCACCGGGGACGCCGTGCTGGACGCGGCGCTGCCGAGGCCCGAGCGCTCGGACATCCCCGCGGCCACGGTGGCACAGGTGGAGGCCACTCGCGCGGCGGGAGGTCGGGTTGTCGCGGTGGGCACCACGGTGGTGCGCGCGCTGGAGGGCCGTGCGGAGATGAACGGCGGGCGACTGGTGGCGGGCGAGGCGGTGACGGACCTGCTCCTGGGGCCCGGCTTCGTGCCTCGCGTGGTGCACGGGCTGCTCACGGGCATGCACGAGCCTGGAAGCAGCCACCATGCGCTGCTCCAGGCCTTCGCGCCGTCACCGCTCTTGAAGGAGGCGACCGCGCACGCGGAGGCGCGCGGCTACCTGGGGCACGAGTTCGGAGACTCGTGCCTGGTGCTGGACGCGTGAGGGCTCACTGGAGCTGATTGGGCTCCAGCTCCACCTTCACCCAGCCAGGCTTGCGCAGGTCGAAGTTGCGGTAGGCGTCCAGTGCGCTGCTCATGGGCTCCACGTGCGAGAGGATGGCGGTGGGGTCCACCTCGCCCGTGCGCACCAGCTCCAGCAGCCGGGGGATGTACTTGCGGTGGTTGCAGTTGCCCATCTTCATCGTGAGGTTCTTGTTCATCGCCATGCCGATGGGGAACGTGCGCACCTGCTGCGGGTAGACGCCGATGATGGACAGCGTGCCCGCCTTGGCCAGGGACTCCACCGCCCAGGACAGCACCTGTGTGGGCGCGTCACCGGGCACCCAGTTGTCGCCATCCGGCTTCGTCTTCGGCGCGGTCTCCTTCGCCTCGCGCTTGAGCTCCGCCTTCTGCGCGCTGGCCTGCTTCGCCGCGGGTCCCGCGTGCGCGTGCACGGCGTCCACGCCCACCGCGTCGATGGCCCGGTCCACGCCGATGCCGTTGGTGAGGCGCTGAATCGTCTTCACCGGGTCTTCCCGGTCGAAGTTGATGATTTCAGCGCCCTGGGTGCGCGCCAGCTCCAGCCGGTCCTCGTGGCAGTCGATGGCGAAGACGCGGCCCGCCCCGAGCAGCTTCGCGCTGACGATGGCGAACAGCCCCACTGGCCCGCAGCCGAACACCGCCACGGTGTCACCGGGTTTGATTTCCGCCAGCTCCGCGCCGAAGTAGCCGGTGGGGAAGATGTCGGAGATGAGGATGGCCTGCTCGTCCGTCACGCCGTCCGGAATCTTCACCAGCCCCGCGTGCGCGAAGGGAACGCGCACCTTCTCCGCCTGCATGCCGTGGAAGGGGCCCGTCTGCTCCGGCCCGCCGAAGAAGGCCGTGCCCGCGGAAGGCCCGTTGGGGTTCGCGTCGTTGCACTGCGAATGGTAGCCGTCGCGGCAGTAGACACAGTTGCCGCAGGCGATGGTGGAGGGGATGACCACGCGGTCGCCCACGTTGAAGTTGCGCACGTCGTCGCCG
Organism: Myxococcus sp. AM011; assembly: GCF_013372595.1. Lineage (NCBI taxonomy): Bacteria > Pseudomonadati > Myxococcota > Myxococcia > Myxococcales > Myxococcaceae > Myxococcus > Myxococcus sp. AM011. Next base: position 1,871 of record NZ_JABXEM010000339.1, on the reverse strand, counting down.
AGCGCCTCGATGTAGCCCACGCCCTCGTGACCCAGAATCGTGCCCGGCTTCATCCCCGGCATCGTCCCGCGAATCATGTGCAGGTCCGTGCCACAGATGGCGCTCGCCGACAGCTTGACGATGGCATCCGTCGGCTTCTCGATGCGCGGCTCCGCCACATCGTCGAGCCGGATGTCCCCAATCCCATGGAATACGATGGCCTTCATCTCGTGCTCCTTCCCCGTCCGGGGTGCCAGGCGTTCAAAGTCGAGCAGGGCCCGTCTTGCGACGACGGACCCGTGCGACTTGGAGCGTGGGCATCCACGCGACCGCGGGCAGGGCGCGGCGGCTCCTCTTCCGGTCAGCGGCCGGGAGGACGAGCGACTAACGGCCGCCGGTGTGGACGTGGAAGGTGAGCTTCTTGCCGAAGACGCGGCGGAAGAGCGCCACCTCGTGCTCCGCGTTCCACAGCTCCAGGTCCACCGGCTGGCGCGCGCGCAGGTGCAGGGCGACGCCGTCGCGGCCGTTGGTGGCCTTGAAGTCCTTGATGGGCTGGTGGTGGCTGTGGTCCAGCGAGTTGGCCACGCGCAGCAGGGTGGCGAGCTTGCGCACGGTGCGGGCCTCGGTGGGAGTCAGCCCCGTCATGCCCGAGTGAGCCAGCTCCGGCGGGCTGCGCCGGTGGTAGCGGGCGACTCGGGCCACCAGCTCGCGCTCGCGGTCCGCGAGGCCGGGGAGGTCCGCGTGCCGGATGAGGTAGTACGTGTGCTTGTGGTGGCGCTCGTAGTTCACCGCGTGGCCGATGTCGTGCAGCAGCGCGGCGACCTCCAGATAGGGGCGCACCGACAGCGGGAGCTGGTGCAGGGCGGCCAGGTCGTCGAAGAGCGTCAGCGCCATGCGGGCCACCTGACGCGCGTGCTTCTCGTCGAAGAAGAAGCGCTGCCCCATGACGACGGCGGCGTCCGCCAGGCTGTGGTCGTCGTCCTGGTGGTGGGCGTCCTGCCGGTAGAGCAGGTCCACGAGGATGCCGTCGCGCAGGCCCCGGTTGACGACGCTGACGGATTCGATTCCCAGGTACTTCGTCACGCCCTCCAGGATGACGGCGCCGGCGACGATGATGTCGGCGCGCTTGGGGTCGAAGCGCTTGCGCCGCCGGTCCACGGGCATCTGCGCCAGCGTCTCCACCGTCTGGGTGAGCTGGCGCACGGTGGCGTTGCCGCTGCTCTCGCTGGAGGCGAAGGACACCACGGCGTTGATGGTGCCGGACGAGCCGAGCGCCATCCGGGGCAACAGCGGCAGCTTCTCCGGCAGCGTCTTGCCCAGCACCTCCTGGACGAACCCGCGCATGATGCGCAGCTGCTTCGGTGTCACCATGCGTGACGCCTCGAAGACCTCGGTGAGGCGCACCGAGCCCAGCCCCAGGCTCCAGAGGTTGTCGGGCTTCTCGCCCACGGCGGTGGCCACCTCGGTGCTGCCGCCGCCAATGTCGATGAGCAGCGAGCGGGTGCCCGGGGGCTTGCGGTGCAGCACGCCCAGGCAGATGAGGCGCGCCTCCTCCTTGCCGCTGACGACCTCCAGGTTGAGGCCGGCCTCCTCGCGCACGCGTCGGACGATGTCCGGGCTGTTGCGGGCCTCGCGCAGGGCGCTGGTGGCCACCGCGCGCACCTGGGCCTTGTGGCGGCGGCAGAGCGCGGAGTAGCGCCGCAGCGTGGACAGGAGTCGCTCGGCGGTGGCCTCCGGCATGGTGCCGGTGGCGAAGACGCCCTCACCCGGGCGGATGGGGTCTCTCTCCTGATGGAGCGTCTCGAGCGCCCCGTCGGCGTCCGGCCGGGCGAGCTCCAGTCGCACGGCGTTGGTCCCCACATCGATGGCTGCGAGTACGGGCGGGAGGGCGG
>NZ_JABXEM010000338.1:0-10534 GCF_013372595.1 Myxococcus sp. AM011 | reverse complement strand
CCCCTGGCCCCGGAACGTCAGCGGCGCACGGCCTCGCGCGAACCAGATGACCAGCGTCTGCGCCCCCACCAACAGGAACGTGTTCACCAGGTGCACGCCCATCCACACCGCGCGGCCCAGGGACGCGTTGTCCGCCACGTACTTGAGGAGCACGATGCCGGCGCCGACGAGGGCCTCCGTCAGCATGAAGAACAGCGCCCAGCTCGCCGCCTTGCGCACCGGGTGCCCCTTCGCATGTGCTCGAAGGGCCCACACGCACAGGGCCACCGCGAGAATCATGACGAGCCCGCTCGTCAGCCGGTGGGTGTACTCGATGAGCGTCTGCACCGTGGGCTCGCGGGGCACCACCTCGCCGTTGCAGTGCGGCCAGTGGTCACCGCAGCCCGCGCCGGAGCCCGTCGCCCGGACGAAGGCACCCCACAGAATCACCCCCAGCGTGAAGACCAGCGCTCCGACGCTGAAGGCCTGGAACCGACGTGACGAGGCGGCGTGAGTCATCGCGGTCCCCCTTAACTCACTTCCACCCCACTCGCTGCCCGAGCCCCCTCATCCCGTTTCAACCGGGCCATCAGCCGCGCTGCTCGCCTCCCCGCTCGCAGTGCGTCAGGGCATATCCGGATAGGGCCAGCCGGATGTCCCACTCGGGCCATTGGATATACCTGCTCCCTTTGCCTACCCGTTCGGATGATTTCCATTGAGCAGATCCATTGGACTAAGGGCTGGCACGTATGGTGCTTAACGAATGGTCAGTGAGCGACGGACCTCTCCGGAGGCTGGCGACACACGGTTTGAACAGGAGACCGCTCTCGGAGTGGTCCCGGCACCCAGGGTCGAAGCTCCCCCCCTCTTTGGCCCATGGGTGTGTTCTTTGAGAGGCATCGATTCGGAAGCAGTACTGCGCTCTGGGCCGGGGTTCCCCCCCTCCCCGGCCCGGAGCGTGACCTCTTCCTTCAGCCTCGACAGGTTCCCACAGGGGTGTGGGGAAACAGGGCGGGGCGCATCGCGGGTTGGGGATGATTCCTCGACCCTCAGCCCGCGATGCGCATCTGCTCCGCCCCCAGCACCGTCGGCAGCGGCCCGTAGGCCATGGAGCGCTCGATGACGTTGCGCAGCTCGCGCACGTTGCCGGGCCAGGAGTGCGCCATCAGCGTCGCCAGGGCATCCGGTCCCAGCACGGGCGGCTGCTGGCCCTCGGGAGTGAGCTGCCGGACGAAGTGCTTCGCCAGCGCCACCACGTCCTCGCGACGCTCGCGCAGCGGCGGCACCCGCACCGGCACGACTTGCAACCGGTAGTAGAGGTCCTCGCGGAAGCGGCCCTCGCGCACCAGTTGGCTCAAGTCCCGGTGGGTGGCCGCCACCACGCGCACATCCACTTCGACAGGCCGCGTCTCGCCCAGGGGGAACACCTCCCCGTTCTCCAGCACGCGCAAGAGCTTGGGCTGCACGTCCAGCGGCAGCTCGCCAATCTCGTCCAGGAAGAGGGTGCCGCCGTGGGCCGCGCGCAGCACGCCGGGGTGGTCCGAGGCCGCGCCGGTGAAGGAGCCGCGCCGGTAGCCGAAGAGCTGTCCCTCGAAGAGCTCCTTGGGGACGGCGGCGCAGTTGAAGGCGACGTAGGGGCGCTGCGAGCGGGTGGACAGCACGTGCAGCGCTCGCGCGACGACTTCCTTTCCCGCGCCGGACTCGCCGGTGACGATGACGGTGGAGCGGCTGGCGGACAGGCGCGCCAGCTCCACGCGCATCCGCTTCATGGAGGGCGAGGCGGCGATGAAGCCCGGCAGCTCCGCGTCCCGGCCCGGCTCCTCCGGCGCGGACTCGTTCGAGCCGGGCGCCTCCACGTTCACCATCGCGAAGCCGCGCAGGGTCGCCACTTCCAGCGCGAAGCCGCCCAGCCGTGACAGCGCGGTGAGCAGCGCGCGGCCATCCGCCGGCAGCGGGCCCGCGACACCCAGCCGCAGCCGTCGTCCGCAGCCGTCGCCGAACTCCACCTCGTCCGTGCTCGGCTTCGTGTCCAGCCCCGCCAGCAGGGTGATGCGGCCCTGGGAGTCCACCTCCTCCAGGCGCGGCGCGCAGCCGGGGAACAGCCCTTCCAACACGCCCAGCAGCTCGCGCTGGATGAGGGGCGCGCCCATGCCTCGCACGGACAGCCGCTCGAAGGGCACCACCAGCGCCTCCGCGCCCAGGCGCTTCACGGAGGTGCTGTCCGTGACGGGAGCGCTCGCGCTGGGTGGAAGCACCGAGGCGGGGATGAAGTTGGGGGGCGGCGTCATCCCGCCCAGGCGGCGCAGCTCGGCCTCGCTGGCGGCCAGCAGCTCGTCGGCGGCGGGGTCGCCCTCGTGCTTCGCCAGCCACGCCAGGAGATTTCGCGTGTAGCCGGCCATGCACACGTCGCCGGAGAGGCGGAAGGTGCCCAGCGACGCCTCCAGCAGCTCGCGGGCCTCGCGCGTGCGTCCCTCCAGCACCAGCAACATGCCCTCGAAGCGGTGCAGCAGCGCCGAGTGCCACGCGGACGGCATCCGCTCCAGGAACGCGCGGGTGCGGCGCAGCACCGCGCGGCCCTCCTCGCGCTGGCCCGCGTAGCCGCGCGCGGCCGTCTCATAGAGCAGGCACTCGCGGCGCAGGTAGGGCCAGCCGCCCAGCTCCATGACGCGGGCCCCGGCGGCGGCGAAGCCCGCGGCGGCCTGTTGGGCGGGGCCGCTGGAGAGGTCCGCCATGGCCTCCACGAAGAGGGCGTAGGCGCCCGTGAGCCCGCGCTGGATGTCGCCGTCATACGCGGCCAGCTTCGCCGCGAACCGGCGCAGCTCCGTGGACTTGCTCGTCGTCAGCCACAGCCGCGAGCGCGTCACCGCGAGGTGCAGCGGCGACCAGCTCAGCTCCTCGACGACGGCGTCGGCCTCGTCCAGCACCGTCTCCGCCTCCGTGAAGCGGGCCAGGCGTATCAGCGCGTCCGCCTCCGCGCGCGCGGCGAAGATGAAGGAGAAGCCCCGCGCCATGCGTCCGCCGTACGCGGCCTCGCGCGCGCGGCGCACCAGCAGGAGCGCCTCTTCCGGCTCGCACGCTTCATCCAGGCGGCGCTGCGCGAGGAAGGCGAGGTTGCGTGCCTCCAGGAAGGCGTAGCCCAGCCGCGCCGCGCCCTGCGCCACCTCGCGGAAGCGCCGGGTGGCCTGCGTGGCCTCGCCCCGGATGGACTCCTCGTGCGCGCACACGTCCTCGGCCAGCAGGCGCAGCGCCGGGTCCGTCACCCCCGCGAGCGCCTCCGCCACGCGTCCGGCGTAGCGATTCACCCGTTCGATTTCGCCCAGGTAGAAGGCGCCCGCCATCTGCGCCATGCGCAAGAGACAGCGCGCCTCCGGGTCCGGACGCTCCGCCATCAGCGCCTCGGCGCGAGCGACGTGCGCGTCGGACTTGGGGACGTCGAGCAGCTTGCCGTCTGGTGACGCGTAGAGGTTGGCCGCCAGCGCGTGGACCTGCAGCTCCACCCACTCCGGCAAGAGGCCCGTCTCGGCTTCACCCAGGTGGGGGAGCAGCGTGGCGAAGGCGCCCCGGCTGTCCTCGCGGCCCCAGCGTTGGAGGTGGGCCAGGCCCACCGCCGCCAGCGCCCGCGCGCCCGGCGTCCTGAGCACGCCCGAGGCTCCCAGCGCCAAGAGCTCCTCCTCCGCCGCGCGCCACTCCGCCCGCTTCAGGCGCTCCAGGCAGGGCTGGAGCCGGACGCTCTCCTCGGGACGCAGGGGTTGACGGGACAGGGAGGGCAGGCGGGAGACGCCGGCGAGCCCACCGGCCCCCAGCAACTGGCGCAGCGCCTGGCCCACCCGGCCACGAGGCCTGCGAGCCTGGGGCGCCGACTCCGGCAGCTCCCAGCGGTACACGGTGAGGGGGGTGACACCGAGCATGCGGGCGAAAGCAGCGCGACTGTGCCCTCCACGCAGGGCGCGGATGGCCTCGGGTCCCAGCTCTCCCCGCTCCCCCTTGTCCTCCAATGTCTCCACGACACCGAACCCCTTGTGCCCCCCGCGGACGCAATCTCATGGGCCTTTTCCAGGGAGAATGCAAACGATTGAGCATTTTCAAAGGTGAACCGAACGTCACGTTGAGAATGACGCGCCCTTATGAAGGAGACAGTGGGCGGAAGGCTCACCCTCCCGCGTCGCGGGGGGAAGTCGTTATCGTACCGCGTGCCCCGCATTCCTGAGTCACCTCCGCCCCCTTCCACGCAGCTCCAGGACGAGCGTCTCCGTCGGTTGGAAGGCGCCCTGTCGGAGGGGCAGGCGCGGGAGGACGCGGCCGTGGAGGCGTGGGTACGGAAGACGGGCCGCCTGCCGCCTCGCAAGGTGCGGCGGGCGTGGGAGAAGCAGTGGCGTCGGGAGGCTCATCGGGAGTCGCGCAAGGCGGTGCGGACCGGCCGTCGCTCCCGCTCCAACCGCTCCAGGGACCCGGCGAAGGCGGCGGCCTTCATCGCGTCGGCGATGGCGTGCCTCTTCATCGCGATGGGGCAGCCGCGGCGGCTGTGGTGGCTCGTCTTCGTGGCGCTGGGTTTCTTCCTCGCCGCGGCGGGCTACCTCAAGCGCCCGGAAGAGGAGGCGGGGCCCAGGCTTCCAGAGAGAGAGCCGCCCCAGCCGCAAGCCACCGGCGAGCCCGAGGACCCGAGGACGGCGCGGGTGGACGCGCTGTGCACGCGGCTCCTGGCGGAGCTGGGGCAGGGGCCCGAGGTGCTGCGCGAGGTGGTGCATGCGCCCGAGCGCACGGTGGAGGCGCTGCGCCAGGGGTGTCACGCGCTGGCGCGCCGTGAGCGGGAGCTGCGCGCGCTGGTGACACCGGAGGAGACCCGCCGGCTCGAAGAGGAGCGGGAGCGCCTGTCGACGCGCGTGGCGGCGGAGAAGGACGCGGTGGTGCGCGAGCGGCTGCAAGGCGCGCTGACGGCGCTGGACGCGCAGCGGGCACAACGCGCGGAGCTGGCCACGGCGGCGGACCGGCTCGAGGCCGAGCACACGCGGCTCTACTACACGCTGGAGGGGTTGTACGCGCAGGTGCTGCGGGTGCGCTCGGCGGACGCGGCCGGCGAGGACATCGCCGGGCTGGGCCTGCGCCAGAGCGTGGAGCAGCTCGGCGCGGAGGTGGAGGCGGTGACGCAGGCGTTGGAGGAGGTCCACCGCCCGTCGGATGGCCGGGTGCGCACGCGCTGAGGGCTACTCGCTGAGGGCGCGGCCCTTGGGCGACGACTCGGCTCCGGAGGTGCTGGCCACGCGCACCGTCTTCGCGTTGAGGAACTCGTGGATGCCCAGGTCGGCCAGCTCGCGCCCGTGGCCGGAGTGCTTCACGCCGCCGAAGGGCAGCCGCGCGTCGGAGACGACCATGTCGTTGACGAACACCATGCCCGCCTCGACGCCGTCGATGAATTGGCGCTGCTCCTCCGCGTCCTTCGTCCACACGCTGGCGCCCAGGCCGAAGGGCGTCGCGTTGGCCAGTTCAATGGCGTGCTTGACGTCCTTCGCGCGCAGCAGCGTGGCCACCGGGCCGAACAGCTCGTCATGGAAGGCGGGCGCCTTCGGGGGCGGGTCCGCCAGTACGGTGGGCGGGTAGAAGTTCCCCGGGCGCTCCAGCGGTTTGCCGCCGAGCAGCAGGCGCGCGCCGGCCTTCACGCTCTCTTCTACTTGCGCGTGCAGACCCTTGAGGATGCTCTCGGTGGCGAGCGGGCCCAGGTCCGTCTTCGGGTCCATGGGGTCGCCCACGGTGACGCGCTTCATGCGCTCCACGAAGCGGCGCTCGAAGTCGGCGGCGATGGACTCGGCGACGATGAAGCGCTTGGCGGCGATGCAGGACTGGCCGTTGTTGATGAGGCGCGCGGACGCCGCCGTCTCCACGGCCTTGTCCAGGTCCGCGCTGGGCATGACGATGAACGGGTCGCTGCCGCCCAATTCCAGCACCACCTTCTTCAGCGACTTGCCCGCGGAGGCGCCCACCGAGCGGCCCGCGGCCTCGCTGCCGGTGAGCGTCACGGCCTTGACGCGCGCATCCTCGATGACGCGATTCACGTCGGCCGTCTCGATGAGCAGCGTCTGGAAGGCGCCGGCCGGGAAGCCCGCCTGGAGGAACAGCTCCTCCAGCGCGAGCGCGCACTGGGGCACGTTGTGCGCGTGCTTGAGCAGGCCCACGTTGCCCGCCATCAGCGCGGGCGCGGCGAAGCGCACCACCTGCCAGAAGGGGAAGTTCCACGGCATGATGGCCAGCACCGGGCCCAGGGGTTGATAGCGGACGAAGGCGGTGTCGCCGCCCACTTCGATGGGCCGGTCCTTGAGCAGGCCCTCCGCCTTGGCCACGTAGTAGCGGCAGGCGGTGGAGCACTTGCGGGCCTCGGCCTTCGCGGCCTCCAGCGGCTTGCCCATCTCCTCCGTCATGATGCGGCCGTAGCGCTCCGCCTCCGCGTCCAGCAGCTCCGCGGCGCGGCGCATCCACCGGGCGCGCTCGGCGAAGGACGTCCGACGGTAGGAGTCGAAGGTGTCGGCCGAGAGCTGGAGCTTCATCTCCAGCTCCGCCGGGGTGAGGGCGTTGAACGTGCGCAGCGTCTTGCCCGTCGTCGGGTCGATGGTGGCGATGGCCATGGGAAGCTCCTTCTGGGGCTCCGTGATAGCAGCCGGGCGCGTCTGGACAATGACTCGGTGGAGGGAGCGTCGTGCCGCGTACGCGCCCGCGCTCCGCATTCCTGATATGCGACAGAGTCGGTCCGCTCCCGCCATGCCCCAGCTCCTGGTCCTCCCCGACGGCCGCCGTCTCCCGCTGGACAAGCCCGTCATCTCCGTGGGCTCCGATGCCACCTGCGACGCCGTGCTCAGCGCGCCCGGCGTGAAGCCGAGCCACGCGCTGCTGTTCCGCGACGCGAGAGGCTGGAGCGTGTCCCCCGCGGGCAAGGGCTGCGACATCAAGGTCCGAGGCAAGCGCGTGGACCTGGCGCCGCTGGAGCCCGGGGACCGCTTCCGCGTGGGCACCGTGGAGCTGGAGCTCGTCGACGCGGTGGAGTCCGCTCCCCGTGAGGCGGCGGAGGTGGCGCCGCGACCGGAGGGCCGGCTGGTGGCGGTGCTCGCGGAGTTGTCCTCGCGACTGCTGGTGCAGCGCCCGCCCCAGGAGTTGTTGGAGGTGGCGATGCGCGGGCTCGCCGAGGTGGTGGGCGCGGACGTGGGCTTCCTCGTCACCGCGGATTCGCGCGAGGGGCCCCGGCGCGTGGTGTGCGCCACGGGAGCCAGGCCCGAGGCGGCGGTGGTCGACAGTCTGGTGGACCGGGTGCTGACGTCGGGCTCGCCGGTGCGGGTGGCGGACGTGGAAGCGGACGCGGCGCTGGCGCGGGCACCGAGCCTGGAGGCCCTGCGGTTGGGCTCGGCGCTGGTGGTGCCGCTGCGCGTGGAGTCGGTGCCGCTGTCGGTGGTGTACCTGGGGCGACGCCTGGGCGCCCCGGCCTTCTCGGCGGTGGAGCTGGAGGAGGCCATGGCGCTCTCCGCGCTGACGGCGCTGCTCTTGTCGACCCGGCGCGAGCTGACGGAGCTGCGCGCGACGGTGGAGGGCCTCACCCGTCGCATCGAAGCGGCGACGTTCGAGGGGCTCATCGGCGAGTCTCCGTCGATGCGCGCGCTGTACCGGCAGGTGGAGCGGCTGGGGCCCACGCCGCTCAACGTCCTCATCGAAGGAGAGACGGGGACAGGCAAGGAGCTGGTGGCGAGGGCGCTCCACCGGCGCAGCGGGCGGCGCGGACGACTGGTGGCCATCAACTGCGCGGCGCTGCCGGAGAGCCTCATCGAGCGCGAGTTGTTTGGCCATGCGCGCGGCGCCTTCACCGGCGCGGGTGCGGAGCGGGCGGGGCTGGTGGAGGCGGCCGACGGTGGCACCCTCTTCCTGGATGAGATTGGAGACATGCCCTTGTCGCTCCAGACGCGCCTGTTGCGCGTGGTGCAGGAGCGCGAGGTGACGAGGTTGGGTGAGCACCAGCCGCGCAAGGTGGACGTGCGCGTGGTGTCGGCGACGCACGTGGGGATGGAGGAGGCGGTGCGACGAGGCACCTTCCGCGCGGACCTCCGCTTCCGGCTGGAAGAGGTGCGCGTGGACGTACCCCCGCTGCGGGAGCGCGGCGACGACGTACTGCTCATCGCCCACCATGTGCTGACGCAGGAGTCGCGCAGGGCGCGAGGCTTCACGCAGAAGGCCACGGAGGCGCTGCGCGGGCATCCCTTCCCCGGTAACGTGCGGGAGCTGGCGTCGCGCGTGCGTCGCGCGGCGGTGCTGGCCACGGACGAACTCCTGGGGCCCGAGGATTTGGAGCTGGGCGGTGACGCCACGCCGATGATTCCCCTGGAGGACGCGCGGGAGGCGTTCGTCCAGCGCTACGTGCGCGAGGCGATTGCCCGCTGTGGCGGCAGCAAGAAGGACGCGGCGGCGGCGTTGGGCATCGGCCTGCGCTCGCTGTTCCGCTACCTGGGAGAGGGGGACTGACAGGCCGCCTCCCAGGGAGGCCTGTTCCGCGTGCCAGTCCTGGCACGTTTCCCCTGGCGCCGGGCCCTCGTCGGGGCTGGGACGTCACGCAACCCCGTGGAATCGGGGCGTTTCGGTGTCTCGCGAGGCCGCGGCACGCACGTTGCGATGGGGCTGCCCATCGCACGCTGGCGGAGAGCCGCCACGGTGCAACCGAACCTCGGGGAGACGCACATGAAACATGTCGTGATGGGATTGTTCCTGGCGCTGGCGGTCGTGGGCTGTGGCAGCACGAAGGACGATGACGGCGGGGGGCCCGACGAGAACCCCAGCCAGCAGGACGCCGCGCTGTGCAGCGCGAGCAAGGCCTGTCCCTCCGGGCAGTTCTGCTTCAACGGCCTGTGTGCGCTCGGCTGTCAGTCGAACGCCAACTGCGCGGCGGACCAGTACTGCGACGCCGAGGACACGGGCACCCTGGCCTCCTACTGCAAGAGCAAGAACGTGCCGACGTGCACCTCGAACAGCCAGTGCCTGAGCAACCAGGTCTGCATCGAGGGCCTGTGCAGCCTGGCGCCTCCGACCAACCCGCCTTCGTGCAATCCGGAGACGAGCGACTTCAAGGACGGCTGTGACAACTACTCCGTCTGTCTGGACCCGGATGACGACGGTTCGCGGCAGCCGTACTGCGCCAGCTTCGCGCCGTGCGCCGAGGACGGTGCCTGCCCCACGGGCCTGGGCGGCGCGGTGTGCAACGACGGCTACCTGGCCAACAAGGGCCGCTTCTGCATGCAGGGGATTTGCCGTGACAACTCGAACTGCCCCTCGTCGTGGAGCTGCGTGAAGCCCGTCGTCGGCGCCGTCCTGGGGTTCTGCAGCCCTGGGGCCTTCGGCTTCCCGTGCACGGAGAACGCGCACTGCAAGAGCGGCCAGTGCTTCGCCGCGCCCGGCGTCATGGGCGCCTGCATGTAGCGGACGGAGGTGGCCCTGTGTTCCCGAGTCGGGGGACACGGGGCCCTTCTGTGTAGGGGCTGCGCTTCGAGCGTCCCTCCGCATAGAGTCGACCGGGCCTTGGTGATGCGCCGCCTTCTTCCGCTCTCGTTGTTGCCCGTGCTCGTGTTGCTCGTCGCGCCGGGCTGTCCGCTCGACATCCGCATCCGCTGTGACGAGTCCCAGGAGTGTTCCCAGGGACAGGTCTGTGTGCGGGGAGGTTGCGAGCCCGTGGACGCCGAGCGGGTGGGGCAGGCCTGTGGCGCGGATTCGGAGTGTGGCGAGGGCCTCACCTGCGGCCTGGGCTTCCCAGGTGGGTATTGCCTGCGGGAGTGCTCCGAGGCGCGGGACTGTCCTCGAGGCACCGTGTGCGCGACGGGGCTGGGACAGTGCTTGCGAGCCTGTGGTGAGGACTGTGCTCGCTCGGGATACGGCTGTGGCGCGGTGCCTCAAGCGGGCGAGCCGCTGACTGCTTGTGTGCCGGTGACGACGCCCGTGGACGGGGGCTGCACGGGTGCCGCGTGCGAGGTGCCAGACGGGGGCTGCACGGGCTCGGGGTGCGGTGTACCGGATGGAGGCTGTACGGGCACGGGGTGCGGGACGCCGGACGCGGGGTGTTCGAGCACGGTGGCGGTGGGAGGCACGTGTTCGCGGGCGTGTGAGTGCGCGGACCCGGCCGCGGCCTGCGAGGACTCGAAGTGCACGCTGACGTGCGTGTCGGACTTCGCGTGTCGGGGCGGGCGACGGTGCTCGAATGATGCGTGTGTCGTGGGTCCTCGACTGGGAGAGGCGTGCACGGACTCGCTCGACTGTCCCACGTTCGCGGGGTGTCCCCGGGAGCGGATGCGGTGCGAGGAGAAGTGCAACCCGAACGCGGGTGGTGGCCTCTGCGAGCCGGGCTACCAGTGTTCCCCGGACGGGCTGTGCGTCCAGGCATGCTCGGGCACGCCGGTGTCGGTGGGGGAGGTCTGCGAGAACTCGATGGACTGCTCGCCGTGTAGCGTGTGCCTGTCGTCGGGCGCGGCCTTGCGGTGTCGGCAGCCCTGTCGGCTGGACCGGGATTGCCCTGGGGGTGCGGTGGGGGCCTGCGAGCAGGTGG
>NZ_JABXEM010000337.1:0-10598 GCF_013372595.1 Myxococcus sp. AM011 | reverse complement strand
AGCAGGTCCAGCAGCGCTTCGGCTGGCTGCCGCCGGTGGGGACGTGGAAGTACCACCTGCTCTTGAGCGCCGTGGCCCTCTTCATCCTCGGGCCCCTGGGTGGCATCGCCGCGTCGTACATGAACTTCAGCGTGGGTTTCTTCGTCGGCGGGCAGGTGCTGGCGGGCATCCTCGGCAGCGCCGTCACGTACGGCTACGGCGCGGAGGGCAAGCACGGCGCCAACTACATGCAGACGATGGCCGCGTCGGTGGCCTCGCTGTGCGCCATGTCCGTGCTCATCCAGGCCATGGTGTGGCTGGGCATGGAGCTGCCTCCCGCCTGGCACCTGATGCTCTTCGTGGGCTGCGTGGGCATGTTCGCGGTGGGCGTGGGGATGCTCTACACGCCGCTGCTCGTGGACCGGCTCCAGCTCGACTACCCGTCCGGCTTCGCGGTGGCCAACATCCTGCGCGCGCTGACGGACAAGCGTCTGCTCAAGGCGTCCATCTCCAAGCTGGGTGGCGGCACGCTGCTGGGCGCCATCGCCGCGTGGATGACGGAGAAGATAGCCATTGTCGGCGCCATCGGAACGAGCGCCGCCACGCTGGGCGCGGGCATGATTGTCGGCAGTCGCATCACCGTGCCCGCGGTGCTGATGGCCGTCCTCGGCGCGTGGCAACTGCCCTACCTGCGTGAAATCGGCTGGCTGGGCGCGGCGGACCCGTTCCGCAAGGTGGGCTTCCTCATCGGTCTGGCCATGATTTGCGGCGCGGCGGCGGTGGACCTCTCGCTGCTCGCAATCCAGGCAGCCGCGCGCATCCGCGCCCGGGCCGACGTCGAGCAGGGCGAGGAGCCGGCGTGGAAGAAGGTCAACATGCCCCGGCTGCTGGCGTGGGTGGTGGGCTGGGGCGCGGCGACGCTGTTGGTGGGTACGCTCGTGCTGGGGCAGCCCCTGACGTGGCTCGCGTTCGGCCTCGCGCTGGCGCTCCTGTTCGTGCTCATCAACGGCATCTCCTACGGCATCACCGACCAGAACCCCATCTCCAGCGCGTTCGTCATCTCCATCATGTTGATGTCGCTGATGGGCCTGAAGAACCCGCTGGTGGGGTTGATGGCGGCGACCATCCTGCTCATCTCCACGTCCGTGGGCTGCGACATGCAGCAGGACCGCTCCACCGGCTGGCGCCTGGGCACCAATCGCATCATCCAGTTCCGCTATCAGGTGATGGGCGTCATCATGGGCGCGCTCTTGTGTGTGGGATTGGCGAAGGTCTTCATGACGGCCTACCCGGCGCTGACCGTCAACCAGCTCGACAATCCCAATGTCCCGGTGGGCCAGTGGGGCTCCGCCATGACATACAAGCTGGTGGGCGCCATCCGGGATTTGGGCTCGCTGTCGGACGCGAAGGTGCGGGCGATGTACTTCGGCCTGGCGCTCGGCTTCGGCATCCAGGTGCTGCGCAAGCTGCTCCTGCGTCACCAGGGCTACCAGCGCTACATCAAGAGCTCGCGCGCGGGCTTCGCGGTGGGTTGGACCATGGACTCGCTGGTGCTGGCCAGTCCCTACGCGTCGTCGTTCGGCGGCTTCGTGTCCTTCCCCGTCTCGCTGTGGTTCGGCGCGGGCGGCGTGGTCGCCTCGGTGTTCAACACCCTGACGCAGAAGCGCGCCCCCGCCGCCGCGGGCAGCCCCGGACAGGGAGAGGCGCTCCCCGAGGACATGAGCACCATGTCCCTGGTGGGCGGTGGCCTCATCGCGGGCGAGTCCCTCTTCTTCCTCATCGCCGGCTTGATTGGATTGGCCAGCCTGCTGGCGTGAGTAGACATTCGCGGACAGAAGGGCGTGGGAGGACTCGACACGTATCCCCGCCTTCATGGGAAAACCGGTGCGCAATCCCTGCTCGTGGGCGGTCCACGCAGGGCACTCCAGGGGTTCCCATGAAGCGCGCATTCGTGGTGATGGTCGCGGTCCTCGGTGTCTCGTTGCTGGGCTGTGGCGGAGCGGAAGACCTCGCTGCGTCGACCGATGAAGCGGTGTCGTCCGACGCGGTCCAGGACGTGTCCCAGGAGCTCGACAGTCCCTTGGCGGTGTGCCCCGGGGACTACCGTGCCTGCTTCTCGCTCCAAGGTTGGCGCTGCACCCAGCACGAGCCCTGCTGTCGGGGCTCGGTCGTGTCGTCCTGCCTGTGCCGCGACGGCCGGCTGACCTGCTGAGCCACCCTGGCACCAAGCCAGGGACTGTCCGGCGGGTCCGGTTGACATTTATCGGACCCGCCTGCATTTTATCTTCCGTGAGCTTCGTCATCTTCTCCACGACCACCGGCACCACGACTCGCTACGGCGGGTGTGGAGCGGTGCGCGTCGCGAAGTAGGCTGACGACCGCACGGCTTTCCGCCCCGCCTTCTCGGCCGGGGCAGCCGTGCACTCACTCAGTGCTCCGTCCGGCAAGGCATTCAACCCTTCCGTCTCTGGAGTCACTGCAATGCTCGACGAACAAGACCACCGCTCCCTGGGCCATCGACTGGACCTCTTCCATTTGCAGGAAGAGGCACCGGGAATGGTCTTCTGGCACCCGCGCGGCTGGAAGCTGTACCAACTGCTGGAGGAGCGCGTCCGCCAGCGGATGAAACGCGAGGGCTACCTCGAGGTCCGTACGCCGCAAATCTACGCGCAGCCCCTCTGGGAGCGCAGCGGCCACTGGGAGAACTTCCGCGAGAACATGTTCCTGCTCGAGGACGGCGACCGCCACCTCGCCGTGAAGCCGGTGAGCTGCCCGGGCCACATCGAGCTCGTGCAACGCATGGCCCCCAGCTACAGGGACTTGCCCCTGCGGCTGTGCGAGTTCGGGCTGGTGCACCGCAGTGAGCCGGGGGGCGCGTTGCATGGCCTGTTCCGGCTGCGTCAGTTCACGCAGGACGACGGGCACATCTTCTGTGCCCCGGAGCAGGTGGTGGACGAAGTCGTGGCCTTCGCGCGCTCCTTGAAGGAGTTCTACGCGAGCTTCGGCTTCGACGAGGTCCAGGTGGCCTTCTCCGGCCGGCCCGCGTCCCGGGCTGGAAGCGACGAGGTATGGGACCAGGCCGAGTCCTGGCTGGCCGCCGCCGCGAAACAGGCGGGCCTCGACTGCAAACTCCAACCGGGCCAGGGCGCCTTCTACGGGCCCAAGCTGGAGTTCGTGTTGAAGGACAGGCTGGGGCGCGAGTGGCAGTGCGGGACGATTCAGCTCGACCTCGTCCTGCCCGAGCGCTTCGACCTGCGCTACCAGGATGCCTCAGGTGCGCGGGTCCGCCCGGTGATGCTTCACCGCGCGCTGCTGGGCAGCCTGGAGCGCTTCATCGGGGTGTTGCTGGAGCACCACGGGGGCGCGCTGCCCGCGTGGCTCGCGCCGGAGCAGGTGGTGGTGGCGCCCGTGGGCGAGGCGGCCGTGGAGTACGCGGAGCGCTTCGCCGCCAGCCTGCGACGCGCGGGCTGCCGGGCACGGATGGACTCGCGCGGCGAGTCGCTGTCGCGCAAGGTGCTGGACTCGCACCAGGCGGGCGTCCCGTGGCTCGTCGTCGTGGGTGGGCGTGAGGTGCGGGCGAACGCCGTCAGTCTGCGCCAGCGGGGCGGAGCGCAGCGGGACGTGTCGTGGGACGCGGGGCTCGCGGAGCTGGTGGCCGCGTGCGGGCCGGTGGCGGACGCCTGATGAAAGCCCGAGGGGCGGGGCCGGACTTCCCGGCATCCCGCCTCTCGGGAGTGTCTACGCGTGCATCAGGTGCTCCAGCACCGCGCCGGCGCGCACCACCTCCGCGGGCACGGTGGCCAGGTCATCCAGGCTGAGGATGCCCAGGGGCCTTCGGGCCTCGTCCACGATGACGAGCCGCCGCACCATCTTGTCCTCCATGAGCTGCTCGGCCGCGCTCAGCGTCGCGTCCGGCTCGCAGGTGATGAGCGCGGTCGTCATGGCCTCGCGCACCCGCGTCTCATTGGGGTCCTGTCCCATGGCCGTGGAGCGGACGGTGATGTCCCGGTCCGTCAACATGCCCACGAGCTGCCCGTTCTCGGTGACGGGAAGCGAGCCGATGTTGCACGTGCGCATCCGCAGGGCCGCGACGCGCAGCGACTCGTCGGCCTCGATGGTCTCCACATTCTTCGTCATCAGCTCGAAAATCTTCATGGCGCCTCCGCTGATGGGGGGATGTCTGCTGGGCTACGCCCTAACGTGGCGTCAGGGGCGTCTTCGTGCCCGCCGGGGCCCTGGCCCGGAGGAAGGGAGGGCGAGCGGACAGGGGGTGTCATTCCAGGTTGGCCAGCAGGCGCGACGATTGGGCAGGATGTGCATCCAAGAGAAACCCCGGGCGTGGACCCGGGCAAAGGAGCGTGACGGCATGGTCGACAAGCTCACCCTCAGCGATACCCAGTGGCGCGAGCGCCTGACTCCGGAGGAGTACGAGGTCCTGCGCAAGCACGGCACGGAGCGCGCGGGCACGGGGTGTTTCCTGGGAACCAAGACGCCGGGCACCTACGTGTGCGCCGGCTGTGGCAATCCCCTCTTCAAGGCGGGGACGAAGTTCGAGTCCGGCACGGGCTGGCCCTCCTTCACCCAGCCGCTGCACGGCGAGGACTCGGTGACGGAGATCAGCGACCGCTCGTACGGCATGGTGCGCACCGAGGTGCGCTGCGCCCGCTGTGACGGACACCTGGGACACGTCTTCCCGGATGGACCGCCGCCCACCGGGCAGCGCTACTGCATGAACTCCGTCGCGATGAAGCACGTGGAAGAAGGCCAGCCGCTGGAGCTGGTCCGCGCGTAGGCGGCACGTGTCGTTGCCCCGGCCTCGGTTTCGAGGTCGGGGCACTGCTCGCGTCGATCAGCCCAGCCAGGCGCGGGCGTTGCGGAACATCCGCATCCACGGGCCGTCGTCGCCGGTCCACTCGCGGGGCCGCCACGAGTGCTGCACGGTGCGGTGGACGCGCTCGGGATGCGGCATCGTCACGGTGAAGCGACCGTCCCGAGTCGTCACGCCGGCGATGCCGTGGGGTGAGCCGTTGGGGTTGGCGGGGTACGTCGCCGCCACCTGGCCCCGGTTGTCCACCCAGCGCGTGGTGATGTAGCCCTGCGCGTTGACGCGCGCAGCCTCGGCGGCGTCGGAGAACTCCGCGCGGCCCTCGCCGTGCGCGACGGCGATGAGCATCCGGCTGCCCTCCATGCCCTGGTAGAAAAGCGAGGGCGTGCGGGCAATCTCCACCGTCCCCAGGCGCGCCTCGTACTGCTCGGACGCGTTGCGCACGAAGCGCGGGAAGTGCTCCGCGCCCGGGATGATGTCCTTCAAGCCGGACATCATCTGGCAGCCGTTGCAGATGCCCAGACCGAAGCTGTCGGAGCGCGCGAAGAAGCCCGCGAACTCGTCGCGTGCGCGGGGGTTGAAGAGGATGGACTTCGCCCAGCCTCCGCCCGCGCCCAGCACGTCTCCGTAGGAGAACCCACCGCAGGCCAGCACGCCGTGGAAGTCCTTCAGCGACACGCGCCCGGCGAGGATGTCGCTCATGTGCACGTCCACCGCCAGGAAGCCCGCGCGGGTGAAGGCCGCCGCCATCTCCTGCTGGCTGTTGACGCCCTGCTCACGCAGCACCGCCACGCGGGGACGCGCGCCCTTGGCCACGAACGGCGCGGCGACGTCCAGCCCCGCGTCGAACGTGAGCTTGGGCGACAGGCCCGGGTCCGTCGCATCGCACCTGGCCGCGTACTCCTGCTCAGCGCACACGGGGTTGTCGCGGCGCTTCTGCAGTTCGTGGCTCACGCGGGACCAGACGCGCCGCAGGTCCATGGTGCCCTCGGCCAGCAGCACCTGGGCGCCGTGGCGCACGCGGACGTCCAGCGCGGTCGTCGGCCGGCCCAGCTCGTGACAGGACGCCGTCAGGCCATGCTTCTCCAGCACCTCGCGCACCCGGGCCACGTCCGCCGAGCGCACCTGCACCACCGCGCCCAGCTCCTCGTTGAAGAGGGCCGCCGTCGGGTCTCCGCCCAGGGCCGCCACGTCCACGTCCACGCCGCAGTGGCCCGCGAAAGCCATCTCGCACAGCGTGGCCCACAGGCCGCCGTCGGAGCGGTCGTGGTAGGCCAGGAACCGACCCTCTGCGTTGAGCGCCTGCACCGCCGCGAAGAAGCCGCCCAAGAGCGCGGCGTCCTCCACGTCGGGGACCTCGGGGCCCACCTGCGAGTGCGTCTGCGCGACGATGGAGCCGCCCAGCCGCTGCTGGCCCTTCGCCAGGTCGATGAAGAGCAGGCGCGTGTCCTGCGTGAGCTCCACGAGCTGCGGCGTGAGCGACTGGCGCACGTCCAGCACCGGGGCGAAGGCGGAGATGATGAGCGACACCGGCGACGTCACGGCCTTGCGCGCGCCCCCCTCCTCCCAGACGGTGCGCATGGACATGGAGTCCTTGCCCACGGGGATGGTGAGGCCCAGCGCCGGGCACAGCTCCATGCCCACCGCGTGCACGGCGGCGTAGAGCTGCGCGTCCTCGCCAGGGCTGCCGGCCGCCGCCATCCAGTTCGCCGACAGCTTCACGTCGGAGAGCTTGTCGATGCGCGCCGAGGCGATGTTGGTGAGCGCCTCGCCCACCGCCATCCGCGCGGAGGCCGCCGCGTCCACCACCGCCAGCGGCGTGCGCTCGCCCATGGACATGGCCTCGCCCGTGGTGCTCGTCACCGTGGACAGCGTCACCGCGCAGTCGGCCACCGCCACCTGCCACGGGCCCACCATCTGGTCCCTGGCCACCTGGCCCGACACCGAGCGGTCGCCGATGGTGATGAGGAAGGACTTGTCCGCCACCGTGGGGTGGCTCAGCACGCGCTCGGCCAGCGCCTTGAAGTCACCGGGCAGCACCAGCGGCGCGTGGACCAGCGCGCGCGACTTCGCGTCGCGGTGCATGCGCGGCGCCTTGCCAAACAGCACGTCCATCGGCAGGTCGATGGGCGGCGTGCCCAGGGTTGAATCAGACAGCTTGAGCACCTGCGCTTCGGTCGCCTCGCCCAGCACGGAGAAGGGCGCGCGCTCGCGCTCGCAGAAGGCGGTGAAGCGCGCCAGGTCCTCGGGGGCCACGCCCAGCACGTAGCGTTCCTGGGCCTCGTTGCACCAGATCTCCAGCGGGGACATGCCCGGCTCCGCATTGGGCACCGCGCGCAGCTCCAGTCGGCCGCCCAGCTCGTTGTCGTGCGCCAGCTCCGGCAGCGCGTTGGACAGGCCGCCCGCGCCCACATCGTGGATGGAGCGGATGGGGTTCTTGTCGCCCAGCGAGCAGCACTGGTCGATGACCTGCTGGCAGCGCCGCTCCATCTCCGCGTTGTCGCGCTGCACGGAGGCGAAGTCGAGGTCCGCCGCGCTCGCGCCCTGCGTCATCGAGGACGCCGCGCCGCCGCCCAGGCCGATGAGCATGGACGGGCCGCCCAGGACGATGAGCTTGTCACCCGGTTGCAGCCTGCCCTTCTGCACGTGCGGCGCGCGGATGTTGCCCAGCCCGCCGGCGATCATGATGGGCTTGTGGTAGCCGCGCACCTCCACGCCCTCGGGCGTGGCGACCTGCGACTCGTAGCTGCGGAAGTAGCCGCACAGGTTGGGACGGCCGAACTCGTTGTTGAACGCGGCTCCGCCCAGCGGACCGTCAATCATGATGTCCAGCGCGGAGACGATGCGGTCCGGCTTGCCGTAGGGCTGCTCCCAGGGCTGCTCGTACCCGGGAATGCGCAGGTGGCTGACGGTGAACCCCGTCAGGCCCGCCTTGGGCTTCGCGCCACGTCCGGTGGCGCCCTCGTCGCGAATCTCTCCACCCGCGCCGGTGGCCGCGCCGGGGTACGGCGAAATCGCCGTCGGGTGATTGTGCGTCTCCACCTTCACCATGATGTGAGACGGCTCGCGCACCGTCCCCCACTCGCCCGTGTCCGCGTCCGGGAAGAAGCGGTCCACCTCGAAGCCCGCGATGACCGCCGCGTTGTCCTTGTAGGCGGAGAGCACGCCCTCCTTGTGCTGGGCGTAGGTGTTCTTGATGGCCTGGAAGAGCGAGCGCTCCTGCGGCTTGCCGTCCAGCGTCCAGCTCGCGTTGAAGATCTTGTGCCGGCAGTGCTCGCTGTTGGCCTGCGCGAACATCATCAACTCGACGTCGGTGGGGTTGCGCTTCAACTCCTGGAAGCGCGCCACCAGGTAGTCGATTTCGTCCTCCGCCAGCGCCAGGCCCAGCATGCGATTCGCCGTCACCAGCGCCGCGCGCCCACCACCCAGGATGTCCACGGTGGTGAGGGGACGGGGCGTGTGCTCGGAGAAGAGGACGGCGGCGTCCTCCATGCGCTTGAGCACCGCCTGCGTCATCCGGTCATGCAGCACCGGCGACAGGCGCTCCAACTGCGCGGGCTCCAGCGCGCGGCCCTCGGGGCCCGCCACGTAGTACGCGAGGCCGCGCTCCAGGCGCTTGATTTTCGCACCCAGGCCGCAGTTCCGGACGATGTCCGTCGCCTTCGAGGACCACGGGGAGATGGTGCCGGGACGGGGCACCACGAGGAGCAGACTGCCCGCCCGCTCTCCCGAGGGCACCTTGGGGCCGTACTCCAGGAGGCGGCCAAGCATCGCCTGCTCGTCCTCGGAGAGGGCATCCGGGGCGTCGAGGAAGTGCACGTGCTCCGCGTAGACGGACGACACGGCGGGCACCTGCTCGCGGCACTGCGCGAGCAGCTTGGCGAGCCGGAATTCAGAGAGGACGGGAGCGCCGCGCAGGAAGTGCATGCTGGACATGGGGATTGGGTGTGGCCCTGGGTAACAGCCGGGGCGTCCTTATCACCGTGCGTCGCGTGGGCGAGGACAGAGTTCGCCCCGGCCCGCTCGCTGTCCGGGCGAACAGGGGCCACGGTGGGAGTCCCTCACACGTCAGCGCTTGCGCGGTGCTCGTGACAGGTGGGGAAACGCTGCAACCATGAAGAGGTCGAGGCCCACGGCTCGGGCCCGCTCGCGGGCAGCGCGGCGGGTGCGGGAGTCATGGCCCAGGCACGGCGGCCTTGGTGTCAGGCACCGGGCCTGGGCCATCGAAGAACGGCGCTACCCGCCCTGCCCCGAGGCGGCTGGAGCCGGGGACGTGGCCGGCTTTTCTTCCGGGGCCTTGGGCTCGGCCTGGGCCTTCTGCCACAGCGCCAGCAACTCCACCTCGCGCTCGGCGGGCAGACCCGCGCGCGGCTTGTTCCGGCGCTCCTCGGGCAGGCCCTTGAAGTACGCCAGCGTGTCGCGGACGGTGATGTCCACGGGGCGGAACTTGAGCCCGGCCTTCACCGCCTTCGCGTTGCTGCGCAGGTGCGTGCCCAGGCTGGTGCCGGTGGGCGGCATGTAGATGGGGAGGCGGACGTCGCCCGTCTCGCCGTGCTTCTCCAGGAACTCCGCCGGCACCCACGTCACCTTCGTGTCCCGCCCCGTCACCTTCCGGCACGTGTCCAGCATCGCGCCCATCGACCACGGCTCCGCGGGGCCCACCGCGTTGAAGACACCGTTCACCTGGCCCTCGATGAGCAACACCAGCCACTCGGCCAGATCCCTCACGTCGATGATCTGCAGCGGGTCCTTCGCGGTGCCGGGCGCGAGCATCTCCCCGCCCTTGTCGAAGCGCACCGGCCAGTACGTGAAGCGGTCCGAGCGGTCATCCGGCCCGACGATGTAACCCGGACGGATGTTGGCCACGCGTCCCGGCAGCGCGGCCTCGGCGGCCTCCTCACATGCGCGCTTGAGGCCTCCGTAGAACTCGAAGTCCTTGCCCATCGTCTCCACGTTGGGGTCTGAAAGCGTCGCCGTGGGGCCGCTCTCGTCCTCGCGCGGCGTCTTGTCGCTGGCGTACGCGGACACGCTGGAGATGAAGACATACTGTTTCACGTTCGGCGCCAGCAGCGCGGCCGAGGCGCGGACCATGCGCGGGTAGTAACCGGACGTGTCGACGACGGCGTCCCACTTCTTGCCCTTCAGCGCCTTGAGGCCCTCGTCCTTGTCCGGGTCTCTATCGCCGCGCAGCTTCTCCACGTCGGGGAACAGCTCGGGGCGCGTCTTGCCCCGGTTGAAGAGCGTCAGGGAATGGCCCCGCGCTCGCGCGGCCTCCACCACCGCGGGGCCCAGGAACCCCGTGCCGCCCAGGATGAGGATGCGCTTCTTCGCGCCCTTCTTCGGCGCGGCCAATGCCTCGGGTCCGAGCGCCAGCAGCGACGCACCGGTAGCGGAGTACCGCAGGAACTTCCTTCGCGAAGTCTTCATGACAACGGCTCCAGGGGCCGTGGTGCACTCGGGGGGACGCGCGCGAAAACCCGGCGTCTGGCGTTTCATTCCCGAGACAACTCAACCGTCAGCGGTCACCCAGCGCGACACCGAAGCCGAGTGTCCACGCGAACCCATGGGTCCACTCCTCGGTGAACGGGCGCACGCCCTGGTAGCGCAGCTCCGTGCTCGCGACGAAGGGGCCCCCGAGCAGCGCACTCACGCGCAGTCCCACCGGCACGCCGAACCGAGCCCCACCCTCCTGCGAGAACAACCCCACGCCCAGCGAGGCCCGCACGTCCACGCCCACCGCGTAGGCCGGCCGCCACGCCCACAGCGGCGGAGACAGCACGGCCAGGCTCCACCC
>NZ_JABXEM010000336.1:0-10633 GCF_013372595.1 Myxococcus sp. AM011 | reverse complement strand
CACCCGATGCGGAAAGGACAGCGTCCACTGCCGGTAGGGCACATGCGGCAGCACCTGCTCCACCAGGTGCACTGCCGTCGCATGCGCTCGCTTCGCGTTGCAGGAGGGACACACCATCATTCCCCCCCGCCCTCCTTGTCCCACGGGAGCGGGATGCTCGGCGGTTGCCAGTGGAAGTCCACGCCAGTGGCGCTGAATCCGACGGGGCGACGAGGTTGCATCCGCTCTACATCGGGAGCGAGCCCATCTCGGATCAGGTCGGTCATCATCTGCTTGAAACGCTCGTCGAATGCCCGCCGCATGGCGGCCACCTCGGGAATGCCCGAGTCGTGCGGCGAGAACCGATAGAAGACGTAGGACTCGAAGCCGTTGGTCTCCATCCAGATGGTGATCGAGATCACGGCCTCGAACTGGCCCGAATCCTTCATCGCATACCGTTCGACTTGCTCGGCGAACAACTCGTGAGGGTAACTGGCGAATCCGGTGTTCAGGAGGATGAGCCCTCCCCGAAGGTCCGGCTTGGCGAGCAGCGTCCTCGTCGCCTTGACCTGCTTCGACGCCTTCTTGACGTGCCGCTGTAGCGGACCACCGAGGATGTCGAGATACGACCTGAAGTCGTCCTTGTTCAGGACCGACGGGTCCAGTGACACGATGTCCCGCCCTTGAGAGTACGGAGCGAACAGCTTCGCCAGTTTCTCTTGGTGCGCCCCCTTCTCCAGTGCCTCCTCTTGCAGGTCCTTCAACTCGAAGATGAAGTCCCCGAGCAGGTAATCGGCGTTCAGCGTCTCCTGCTTGGAGTCGTCCTGCACGACACGCTGCCCTCCAGCGTCCTCCATAACCTGCGTTATGAAGCACTCGTTGATACGAGCGGGCCGAATCAGCGAGCCCCCGTCTTTGCCCGCATCGAAGTGCTGGGGGAAGACCTTTACGAACATGCCGTGCTTCCGCGCGTGAAGGTAGGCGTCCCAGACCTCGCCACCCTGTTCACGAACTCGCTCTTCGATGAGGGTGCTCTTATTGACGTACTCCAAAAAGGTCCAGCGGCACCGCTCCACCTCAGCCCGAGCCGTAGCGAGCGCACGCTGGCGGTCATTGTCCCTGACGAAGAAGCAGATGTTGGAGGTCTGCCACTCGAAGTAGTCGGGGTGGTCAGCGTTCGGCTTAGCCCTAATGATGACCCGCTGGATGTCCTCGGTTCCGCCCGACATGGCTGTCTGACCCTCCCCGGTCTTGGTGGACAGTAGGACTATGCCGCCATGCTCCTCTGCCGTCGATGGCGACGCTCGTGCTCAATAGGGCTGTGGTTCCCTCCGAGCATAAGGAAGGAGAGAAGGGGTGTTAAAGAGTGACAGGCTGGAGCGCAGGGGCCGAGGAGGGATGCTGAAGTAGGTAGGCGCTTGAGACTTGAGAGCATAAGACGGAGTGAGCGGACTTTTGGCCCAGGTCTCCGCGTCCCCACTATCAATGGGCAGATCCTCGCACTACACCAAAGTACGAGCCAGGGAATCATATGTGAGGTCATCGTCGCTACGACGAGAAATACTTGAAAAGCGCCCCTTGGTCTCCACAATCCTCGAATCCCGTCACGTTCATCACCGCTTCTGCAAGCTTGTCTTTGCTATGCGTTCCGCCTGAAAGTTCGCGCCTGCGCATTCCCGATGCGATGATGTCCGCGCACTCCAAAAGAACCTCGCGTCCCTTTGGTATTGGCGTTATTGCCTTTAAGTACGCCTGCCCAGGGAATTCACGCACAAGGAGCTCGTGTAGAGACCTTTCAAGTTCCTTCAAATAGAGAGCATCGAACCCTACTTCGCTTTCCTTTACGATTGTCACGGCTCGACACACATTCAAACACCCGAGTTTGGAGAGCCGCCTGAGAGAGTCCACAATCAATTGCTGGGTGAGTGCAAAGAACATGTCCTGTTTGTTGCGTCGAGCGGGGAGCGCGTATCCAGCGAACAAGATTCCTGCACGACGCTTCTTGAGTTGTTTTAATAGCGCTAGAAAGGGGGCCATCGCCGCGTCATTTGTGAGCTTGTTGAAGTGAAGGGTTTCTGGCCATCCCTGATCGTCGCGCCATTTTACCAACGCGGCATGCTGCATCTCGAACTGCCGCCAGTCCAGAACGCAAATGCCCCCAACACCGGTAAATCGATCCTGAGGGTCGCCCCCAGTCTCATCAAGGAAGAAACGGATCTCCGGATCGCCTTTGCGCTGCGCGGCCAAATACTGATGAAACTCCATCTGGAGTTCTCCGCGAAGCGCAAGCGTGCGAGGAGTTGCCTGAAAGAGATTTAAGTCATTCTGGATGTGCCGTCGAGCACGCGAAATGGATTCGCTCTTCTCCAGTTCGAACAAGGCCTCCGGCGCGAAGGGATCCCATTCCAGAATAATGTCTGGCTGGAACCTTCTCCAATATCGAATGAGGAGCGCCGTGTCGCTGTCACGGGTTTCCGGAAAGTCCCGCAGGATGATGCAGACTCTCTGCTCGATGGTTGCGAACAAGGAGCTCGCTAGGGCCTGGAGCAATGCAGCACGTTCAGCCTCCCTCTTTTCGTTGGCCAGAACGTCGGATGGTTTCGTGCTTACCCACGGCTGAAGTTCCGTCAGCACTAGCTGTTCCGGAATCCGCTTGTCAGTCACGTCCCCTCCCTTATGATCACGAGGATGACACTACAGCGAGCGTATACGTTCATGGAAGGCTGCGGAAAAGCATCAGCGCGCTCACAGTCATAGGAGCGATGGAGGCCTGTTGAGGGTGGAGGAGGTGCAGAGGGGCGAAGAAGGGCCACAGACCCGGGTTCCGCTCGGGCTGCGCACCGGGCTGATGGAGAGGCCGCCCAGCCCCTTGAGGGTGTCGCCATCGGCCCCCGAGACCCACTAGACCAGCGGGATCACCGCGACCCGCTGACCCAACCGGTGACTTCGGCACGGTCCTTCGCCCAAGCCGACAACGCGCCGAAGCCGCAGGGCCATGCTCCGTCCCTCAAGAGGGCGGTTCCGAGATGCACTGCGCCGGCACGCCCACCCGCGCTCCCCCACCTACCCCTCTCCAGCCACACCTCGCTAGGGCACACGCTACCGTCAGCCTCCCACGGGCTTCTCGTGAGCCCTGGGAGACCGGGGGAATTCTGGCCCCTCGGGTCCGTGAGCGGCTTGACCTGGTTGGGCCGCATGTGACCCCAGTGTGACCCTCCAGCGGGGAATGGAACGGGACGAGACGGGACGGAGCGGGGGAACGATCCGATGTGAGATCAAGGCGTTAGCCGGTAACAGCGCGACCTGCTTAGGGTTTTGCTACCGCCTTGTTGCGGGTTCGATTCCCGCCGCCCCCCATTGAGTGAATGAAGCCCAGCAGCCTCACCGGGTTGCTGGGCTTTTTCCTTTGGCCTCGGCTCGAGCACCGCCTTCAGCGACGTGCTGGCCGCGCGCGCCTTCCCCTCGTCTCCACCGTCCGGCTGCGGCGTGGGCCTTCGCGAGCAGAGCCTCCACGTCCTGGCACTCGGCGTGTGCCAGCACCGTCATGGGGTCATCCATCGGGTCCTCCTACCTTGGCAGCCCGATGTCGTTCGGGGAAACCTCCCTCGGCAGCTCGTCGCGGTACCGCTGCCACGCGAGTGGCAGCGCCATCAGCTCTCGCTCATCGCCTCTACCTGGGCTGGACCGGGGGGGCTTTCGTCGGGGCGGGTTTCGTGTCCTCCCGCTCGGCTTGAATCTTCATCAGCTTGTCGATGATCTCGGCCTTCCTGGTTTCCCCCAGGTAGGGGAAACTGTTTCCGGTATCGATGACATAGCGGCGCAGTTTCTTGACGGTCATCGCTTCCAATTCGCTGCGTGTCTTCATGTTGTTCCCGTGGGGACGCGGGGCTGCGTTGAAGGCAGGGCCTCGGGCAGTACGAGTGCCTCGACTCCCTGCTGCGTCGTCGCCATGGCAGGCTCACCCCTCTTTCGGGGCGAAGTGCGTGGCGGTTTCGGTGGCACCCATTGCCGTAAGTTTGTTGTGCAGCGCGTGCATGACGAAGCTCCTCCGGCTCGGGAAGCCCGCTTCGCGCCACGTCTTGTCCAGGGCCTTGACGGCCTCCGCGGCGAAGGAGAAGGGGAGGACGCGGTTGCCGTCTTCGCCCACCTTTGCCTCGCGCTCTGGGCGGGGGCCCACCGGCACGCGTCCAGCCTCCGCCTCCCGAATCTTCCACTTGAGGTAGGGAATGTCGTTGCTGCCCGTCGGGCGTCCCACGACTTCGCGGTACTTCGCCTGCACCTCCTCGAGCGACATGTTGGCGAAGCGCCCGCGCTTGGGGGGCGGCTGCGTGCCCTCGGCCGTGGGGGCGGCCCGGGCCGCAGGCGCCGGAGGAGCGCTGGGGGCGGTGGCCGTCGCGCGGCGGGAGGGGCTGCGCTGCTTCTTCGCGGCAAGGGACTCCTCAATGCGGCGGATGAGGAACTTCTTGTTCGGGCTGCGCGTCTCCTCGCCAAGCACTTCGCGGTAGCGGGCGCGCAGTTCCGTCAGGTTCAGCGACTCCAGCTTCTTCGTCTTCGGTGCGGTGGTACGGGGCATGGCGGTGCTTTCCTTTTCGGGCCGTGGGTACACGTCTGCCATCCACGAGGGCGGCCCAGAGGCCCTCGTGCGGCGCTGCCCCGCTGGGCGGGGCGTCGGTGGTGGGTGGGGGACTACGTGCTGCTGGCGGCGTTTCGGCCGGCTTGGTAGGCCGCTTCGAGGGCATTCCTCAGTTCCCCTACCCCCACGTTGTGGAAGTCGAGGCTGTCGCTCCAGCGCCTCTTTAGTGTTTCGATGTCCATCTCTTCGCGCGCAATGCGCTCAAGGACTTCTTCGGGCGCCGAGGTGGGCTTCGTGGTCTTGGCGGGGCGGGGCTTGGGGGTGTCATTGTTTCGTCTTTCCGTGCGCCTTTGGAGGCGCGCGTGAGACATACGCGCTCTGTTTTGAGCGTATGGCAAGTCATTGTGCGCTGGGATTGCGCAGGTGCGCGAAGCACTCCAGGTCGATGGCGCGCGGGTCGAGATGCACGAAGGAGGTGGTTCCGCCCGGGTGAATGGGAGCCGCGTCGATGCAGTCCTCGGCCGTTACGCCCCCGAGGCGCGCCAGCTTTTCGTTGTCATTCACGTAGTAGTCGTCCGCGTCCGGATTGGCGTCGGAGCGGAGGCTGCCGCGCAACACCGCGAAGATGCGGACCCTCTGCCCCCGGAGCCCGGGGATTTCGTTGCCGAGGTAGGTGGTGTCAGTGCCGATAAACATGCGTGTCTCCCTGGCGCGCAGTAGGCGGCGCGTGAAGACATACACGCTCTGTCTTGGGGACATAGCAAGTCGAGGAGAGAGGGATTCGAGGCACCCCTGGGCATGGCGGGCGCAGGGGTGTTTGCTGGCAGTGTATGCCTATTGACTGGACTCTTCCGGTGCGCGGGGCTGCTCGTCGGGCGGCATCTCGATACGCAAGCCCTGGGGGAACCAGCGCTCGCGAGCCTCCTGTGCCAGAGGATGCGTCGCCACCTGTCTTGCGCTCCCCCCCTTGGGCTTGAGCCCCGTGTGCAGGCGCCCGCGCTGGACCAGCTCGGCATGGAGGTGGCCGACGAGGAGCCGGTGAAGGTGCCCGAAGCTGCCTGGCGCCGGATGCTCAGGCTCGCTCTCGGCGGCGCGAATGAGAAACTCGGTGGAGCGGCAGGCGGGACAGGGAGGGAGCTGGACGAGGCCGTCGTCCACGTCCTCCCGACGGGCGACGCCGACCTCAAGGGTGTCGAGGGAGAGGCGATTGCCGCTGCCGCACCGGGCGCAGCGCTGAAGTACGTCCTCGCTGGTGACTTCGTGAATGGCCATGGGGGCGCCCTTACGCGACAGCGGTGTACGAGCCGAACCAGTACGTCGCGGCGAGGCCTGGGAGGTTTTGGTGGCTGTAGAAGGCGAAGCCGTCTCTGTCCGGCACCATGACGGTGGGGTTGCCGACGAAGCTTCCGCTGGTGGCGTAGGGGCTGAGGGTGATGGAGGAGGGCGCGGTGGGAAATCGACTGCGGAACGTCACCGAGCCGCCGCCGGACAGGTTGTCGTGCGCGACGGTGTCGCTGTTGCTGTACTGGAGGCCGAGCCGGCCCACCTCGCGCACGCTGCCCGCCAACTCGAAGGAGGTGTTGCTGGCGGTGCTACTCAGCGGGAGTCGCAACGTGCGCGTCCAGGCGGCGAAGGTGGCGGTGAGGCTGGCGTCATGGAGGAACTCGGCCTCGTTGCGTGAGAGGCGGAAACCGGCGGCAGCAGCGCCGGTGGTATCCCGGGCCCAGGCGCTCCCATTCCAGGCGGCGTTGAGGGTGAACCACACCGAGTCGCTGTCGGCGTAGAGGCGCAGTCGCGCGGCGACGCCTCCCGCGCCCTGGGCGTCGAGGAGAAGGACGCGGCCGGCGCCGAGGACGGGCTGGAGGATGGCCTTGTGCTGGGCCGCCGCCGCCTCGTTGCCGCGGAAGTGCCCGCCGCTGAAGGCCCCGAGGACTTCGGCGAGGGCGGCTTCCACGGTGCCAGCCGTAAGGAGGTCGCCCGTGTCCGCGACGGAGACGGCGGAGGCCGCGTGGGCCCCCGCTCCCTGGGTGACGTGCCCGTTGAGGAAGCCCAGCAGTGCGGCCACCTGCTGTCGCAGGCTGCTGGCGGGAAGGGCATGGGGCGTCCCGGCCAGTGCGTCTCCTCCGACACGAGAGGAGCCGGGGCTGTTTGCCGTCGTCTCTCCGAGGCGGGTGACGACTTCCTGAAGCTGGGCCTGCACGCTGGTGCCGCTGACGTAGCCGTGGGGTGTGGCGCCAATGGCGCTGGCGTGGTGGGCCCCGGTGGCTGCGCCCTGGTGGGCGTTGAGGAAGCCCAGCAGCGAGGAGAGCTGCGCGTCCACGGTGCCTGCCGGCAGGAGGTTGGGCATGCCGGGCACCGCGTCCGCGCCCACGCGGGAGGCGCCCGGTGTGCCAGCAGCGGCCGAGGAGAGCTTGTCCGCGACTTCGTCCACGGCCTCCTGCACGGTGGTGGAGGTGATGAAGCCGTGGGGCGCGTAGTCCACGGCACCAGCCTCGTGTCGCCGGGCGGCGCCAGAGAAGTGCCCGGCCAGCTCGGCGTCCACCTCGTCCAGTGTCGCCTGCACCGTCTGGGCGCTGGGGCTCAGGACGTCCCAGGTGCCGCTCTCCACGGCCACGGAGGTGCCCCTCGCGAAGATGAAGGCCTGCCGGCGAGAGGTGTCCAAGTCCGCGGCGAGAATCTGCGTCTGCCCGGGGCGCCGACGGACGTCACACAGCAGCAACTCGTCGGGCTGGAGGGCAGGCTTGGGCGCCTGGCCGACGGGGCCCTCCGGCGCCTGGCGCACCACCAGCTCGAAGGACTCGTCGCGGCGGAAGTACACCTGCTGGGAGTTGCCGTCCGTGCGCGGCTCGGACAGCAGGCGGGTGAAGCGCAGGAAGATGCCCACCCACCGCTCGCTGCCGGCCGTGGAGACGTCGGTGGGAATGCCGGAGACGTCCACGGCGCAGTCCACCGTCTGGCCGGTGCCGATGAAGATGCGCTGGCCGAGGTTGTCGTAGGCGCGCGCCGGGGCCGTCAAATCGACGGAGAGGTTGGGCACGGGCGCGTGCGGCGCGGGCACCGCCCCGGAGATGACGCCGTGGACGCCCAAGTCAGAGGCGAGGTTTCTGTCCGCCTGCTCCGCCTGCGCGAAAGCCAAATCCAACTCGGCCTCCGTCACGCGCTGCCTGAAGAAAAAATCCAGCCGGTTGCTCATGCCTGTGCCCTCCAGAGGAAGGCAAAGACAGGGCGCGAGAAATCGGGGACATGCCGTAGGGCATTCAGTGCAGCGTCGTCGTCTCGCCCAGCTCGCTGAGTCCCAGCTCCCAGTGCTCCGGGAGAATGGGCGGCAGGGGCTCCACCAGGTCCACGAAGTGGGTGTGCGCGGGCTTGAGATACTCGATGAGGGTGCGCAGGCGCTGGCGCTCCGCGGGCGAGAGGAGACGCTCCACCTCGACGTTGAAGGCGTAGCGGGCGAAGCGCTCCGAGGGGCCCAGCACCCAGTCCACGCCCAGCTCGGACTCGCCCAGCACAAGGGTGTCCGAGGCGAAGGGGGAGATGGCCCTCACCTCAACTCCGAGGAAGAAGCGGATGGCGTTGCGCAGGCCCTGCGCGGTGCCCTTCTGGCGGTACATGTCCACGAGGACGGCGGCCAGGCGGCGCCGGGCGAGGACGTCCAGCTCGAAGGCGAAGGGGTTGCCCAAGTCCACGAGAATGGCGTCCAGGAAGGCCTCCGGCGCGCGCTCCAAGTCGAAGACGTCGGGGAAGGCGTCCAAGTCGGAGAGGAGCAGGTCCGTCACCTCCTGGAGGCAGGAGATGAAGCGGTGCAGGTCGCCCGTCACATCGTCGCGGCGGTTGTGGCGGGGCAGCATGTCCCAGAGCTGGAAGCTCCGGGAGGGCGGCCGGGCTGGCCGGAAGCCAGGAAAGGTGGCGCGGTGGTAGGGGGCGAGCACCGGGTTGCCGTGTGCGTCCGTCACGCCTTCCACGCGGACCTCGTACACGACGTCCGGCGTCAGCTCCGTGTCGAGGACGAGGTGGACGAGGGGGCCGTCCGCCGCGGCCTCAAGGGAGGCGACTGGGACTGCGGGCGTGCCGCGAGCCGTGAAGGTGAAGGTGAAGGTGAAGCGCGCCGAGGACGGCAGCTGAACGTCCTCGTCGAAGGCGAGGCGCACGGACTTCGGCGCCAGGGCCTGGGCACCCACGAGACGGGGCGCTGTCCTGTCCTCCACGGTAAAGGTGTACGTCTCGTCGAGGAGGTGCGCGCCGCCTGCCGTGGCCGAGGCGACGCGCACGGAGACGGAGGCCTGGCTGGCCAGCGGCACCGCCGGGTGCAGCACCACGCGCAAGGTGTCCGCCGTCTGCGTCACCTCCGCCAGAGGCCCCGCGAAGGCGGGCGTCACCTCTGCGCTGGCGCCGCCCTCGAATGCGAGGACTCCACCCACCCAGACGCGTGTGGCCGCCCGGGCGATACCGTCCATGCCGACGTCCACCAGCTCCAGCTCCAGTACGGAGTCGACGGGGACGTCCTCCTCCCCTGGGCCCGGAGCGCGGTTGAGGAGAAGGGGGCGGCGCGTCTCGGCGAAGAGGGAGACGGTGTCGACGTAGAGGGTGGGCAGCTCAACCGTGGCCATAGCGACACCTCAAGGGGAAACGAGCTCCAGGCGGACGCCTACCGTGTGGACGCCGGAGAGCTTCGAGACGTTGGCGGCCATGTCCGTGACGAGGCGCTCGCGGCCGGGGCGCCCGAGGCAGCGGGCGTACTTCACCCCGTCGACGACGAGGGACGCCTCCCAGGCCAGGCCCGCCGGGGCGGCTGAAGGCACACGGAGGCGCAAGGCGGCGCGGACCAAGTCCACGCCGGTGACGTCCACTGCTTGCGTCACCTCGGCGAAGTCCCCGGGGGCCAGCTCGAAGCGGCGCCCGGGCTCCTCGTCGCCGAGGACGAAGAGGTACTCGCCCGAGGCGGGCGTGCCCCGCTGGGGCCGGATGCGTCCCTGGCCCAGGCCGAGGCGGCTGGTGAAGGCGGTGAGGGCCATGGGCGTCACACCTGCCGGGACAGCTCGAGCGAGTCGAAGTAAGCCCGGCGGGTGACGTCCCGCACGGCGAAGCCGAAGCCGCCACGGCCCGAGGTGAGGGGCTGGCTGCCAGAGTTGATGCCGAGGGCGTCGTCGATGAAGTCGGCCATGCCTGGCACGGGCTGCCAGTCGGGAGGCGTGCCGAGCGGGTGCGCGGCCAAGTCACTCTGGAATGCCTTGACGACGACGTCGCCGTTGGCGTTGACGATGACGTCCAGCCGCAGGTGCAGCCAGGTGCCCTGGGTGAAGCTGGCCGAGGACTTCAGCAGGACGCCTGGGCCGTCCGCGTCGGGCAGCCCCGTGGCCACCGCGCCCTTGCGCAGTACCACCCGGTGCGGCTCGTCGTCGGAGAGGCCCAGGAGGTAGGCGCTGTCGTTGACGGAGGTGCCCTGGCCGCAGAGGAGGAGGAAGGGGGAGAAGCCGGTGGGGCCGCCGCCGGGCCCGCGCTGGAGGCAGCCGCGGATGCTGCCTCCCTTGGCCATGGGGGCGAAGTCCGGCAGGTTGGCGAAGAGACCCACTGCGCCCTGCGCGGCGGTGAGGGAGTTGAAGGCGAAGAGGAAGTTGCCGCCGCCCGGGGGACGGGCAATGCCCGCCGTCACGCCTCTGTCCACGGTGGCGATGTCGAGTCCTTGATTGAGGTAGCTCCAGTCTGCGAGTGCCATGGTGTCCTCACTGCGTGGCGGCCAGAGGCCAGCCAGTGTCGAAGTCCTCGGTGGGCTGCGTGGTGTTGAAGAGGGCCCCGCGCGCCGTCACGTCCTCCCAGCGCCAGGCGTAGGCCTCGTTGGTGTGCCAGCGCAGCTCGAAGTCCTCCCGCGGCGAGTCGCTGAAGCGGCTCAGCACGGAGGTGACGTCCACCCAGTCCGCGAGGAAAGGCTCCTGGCCCCACGTCTCGACGGCCTGCCTCTCGAAGTGGTGCGGGACGAGCTGCGCGGGCGGCAACTCGAAGAGGAAGCCGTCGTTGTCCCAACCTCGGGAGAAGGACTCGAAGCCCTCGCGCTGGCCGGAGAAGAAGGCGAGGGCCACAGGGACG